>NZ_JBFTQB010000104.1:0-11097 GCF_056398785.1 Paenibacillus sp. 01T422
ACGTAGTATCGATCAAAATCCGTAGATAGACTAAATGTCATGATAAGCACAAAAAACAGTTGCAGGATCATGTAGATGCGGTGATAGAAAACATCCTGCCCGTATCGGTTGTTAAATAACGTTTGCCCTACCCATGCCCACCAGATGGGAATAAAAATGAGTATAAATTTGATGATATACTCGAATGAAATCGTCCCGTGGTCAGCATGCAGCAGCACATGTGTAGCCTTAGATACGGCCGCTACAAACAACAAGTCATAAAAAAGCTCCAACCACGTTACTTTCTTCGCGATGTTCATATCAGTCCCCCATTTGCTGAAATCATATAGCTTGCTGCCTATATTATACCGAACAAACAGGAGATGATTGCTATTTTTTTTGAGCGGATACTTCGACTTGACTAAGTGGTAGTTTCGCTGGCCCTTCAATTACTGTGCCTGTGTAGGAAAACCGCGAGCCATGGCACGGACAGTCCCAGGATCTTTCTGCCTCGTCCCACTCGACCTCACAGCCCATATGCGTGCAAGTCGTGTCCACAACATGCAGTTCTCCGCCCGCATCCCGGTAGGCTCCTGCTCGTTTCCCGTTCACCCGAACTACAGCGCCTTCGTCATTATGCAGCTCCTCTGCTTGCCTGTGGACGATGTCGAACTTCCCGGCTATCAAATGTCCCGCGATGTTGGCATTGGACATGATAAACGTTTTGATCATAGGATCCGCATGAAATCTGGATGGCGAGAAGAGTTCTTCATAGGGGCTTTTCTCGCCAGTTATGATGGCCGTATTAAGGAGTGCTGCCGCAACACTGGTGGTCATTCCCCATTTTTTAAAACCAGTCGCTATCAGAATATTGGGCTGATTCGAGACCTCCCGGCCAATATAAGGCAGCTTATCGAGTGTTAACAAATCTTGTGCCGACCAATGATACAGGACTTCCTGCAAGTTAAATTGCTCAACGCCGAACTGCCTCAGCGCCTCATAATACTGAAACGTACAAACCCCTTGCCCAGTCTTGTGACTCTCTCCGCCTATAAGGAGCAACTCCTCCTCTTTCACTTTCACAGTACGAAGCGAACGTCCAGGTGTATCCGCATTGATGTACATGCCGCCAGCGAGACTTATTTCTGCTTTTGCCGCAAGGGCATACGATTTCTCCGCGTGCAGCCTTGCAAAGTACAAACCATCTCGGTCGTTAAAAGGAAAATGAGAGCATGACACGACAAAGTTGCTTGTAATTCGAAACCCTTCGCTTGTCTTCACGGTTGCCGGAGTTCCTTTTTCTACACCAACAACCGTTGTTTGTTCAAAAATCTGACCTCCAAGCTGAATGAATGYCTGAGCTAGATGTTTCAAGAAGGGAATCGGATCGAACTGCGCCTGATCTTTCATTACAATGGCCGCTCGGGTCTGGAACGGCAGCGGTGCTTGCTCCAAATAGCCGCCGGGGATTCCAAGCTTTAAGTAAACTTTACTTTCAGCAGCTATCTTCCCCACATTGGCTTCCTCAACTGTATAGATATAGGCATCTTCTTCCTTGAACTGGCAGGGAATCGCATGGTCAACRACCATCTTCTTAATAAAATCCAAACCTTCACGATTCGCTTCATAATAGAGCCGCGACTTCTCTTCGCCGAAATGAGAAATAAATTCGTCATATACCAGATCATGCTGCGCGGTGATTTTGGCCGTTGTATGCCCTGTTGTGCCATGTGCAATTTGGCCAGCATCAACAAGGACAACCCTAAGCCCTTTACCTGCAAGCAGATAAGCGGTTGTCATCCCCGTAATTCCAGCACCTACCACAGCCACGTCAGCTTCTATATCGTTTGCAAGCTTTGGATAAGTTGGCATCGCTGTTTCGCTAAGCCAAACCGATTTTGGAAATTGTGGAAATGGGTCTATTCTTGGGTCGAACGACATAATGAGTGCCTCCTGAAATTCCCCTTTTGGATAAATTAACCTCTTTCATTCCCTTTTATTCTACATAATTCACTGTAACAACAAGCAAAAAAAGTCGAATAAGGAAATATGTGGTAGGTCGAATTGTGCAGGTCCAGCAGCACTTACTAGATTCGGGAATCTAGTATTTAATTTAACTGTACAACGGTCAATTAAATTTTCTAATAGGAGGTTTGATTATTGAATAAGACCATCTTGAAAATGACGAATGTGTTTTTCGCAACAAGTTTGACGGTAGGACTTTTTGCATCTACGGTATCCGCCGCAGAAACCGACTACTCAGAAGCACTAGAGGCTCTTGACGCACCACCGATCGATGCCATGATCGTGAACGACGAGCGCCTGGCCAAGGGGCTAATGGATCGTGGGCTTTTAAACAAAAGTGCTACACCCGAACAAATATCAAAAGCAGTAAAAAGCTATTTATCTGTCAAAAATAAGAAACTAGTAAACTCCAAAACCGATCAAAAGAACAAACTGCATGATGAGATGGACAAAAAGTCGAAAGATTTTGTCGCCAAACAAAAGGTTAAATTGTTATCCCAAATGAATCACGGCATGGACAATCTCAAACTAGGAAACGGCAACGGTATCCCTATTCCATCCGCAAAGCAAGATCGGTATAACGGACCTGTTCGTGAGGACAAAGTGCTTGTCCYTTTGACAGAATTTGCGGACTTAAAACATAACAATGTGAAACAAGAGCCTGGTTTCATGTACGCCAAAGACTTCAGTCCTGAGCATTATCGTAATCTTATGTTTGGCGATAAGGATTTCAAATTGTTCGATGGATCGAAAATTCAAACCTTTAAACAATACTACGAAGAGCAATCCGGCGGCAGTTATACGGTTAATGGCTATGTGTCTGACTGGTTAACGGTTCCTGGCACTGCCGCTCAGTACGGAGATGATAACCCCGCAGGTGGTCACGATAACCTAGCCCCTCTTGGTCCTCGCGATCTCGTGAAAGATGCACTTAATGCTGCTGTTGCCAAGGGCATTAACTTAGCTGATTATGATAAATTCGATTTGTATGACTTAGATGGCGATGGCAATCAAAATGAACCCGACGGCCTGGTCGACCACCTCATGATCATCCATGCGGGCACAGGTCAAGAAGCCGGCGGCGGCGCTTTGGGCGACAATGCCATATGGTCCCATCGTTGGACGCTGGACGGTGTGTACCCGATTGCAGGAACATCAACCCCAGTCAGCTATTGGGGCGGCAAAATGGCCGCTTACGACTATACGATTCAGCCTGAAGATGGCGCTGTCGGCGTATTCGCTCACGAATTCGGGCATGACTTGGGACTGCCGGATGAATACGACACCCAATACACCGGGCAAGGCGAGCCGATTGCTTCCTGGTCCATTATGAGCGGCGGCAGCTGGAATGGAAATATTGCCGGCACGACACCAACCTCTTTTTCACCACAAAATAAAGACTTCTTCCAGAAAACGATGGGCGGCAATTGGGCTAACGTCACTGAAGTCAACTCCTCGGACATTAACCAATTGGGTAAAGCGGCCATCATTGATCAAAGCGTAACGAAGTCGAAAAATCCAGGAATCGTCAAAGTCAATTTGCCGGATAAAGCCGTCCAAGGCATTCAACCCGCTTTTGGCTCTCGCTACTATTACAGTACAAAAGGCGATAACCTGCATACGACTCTATCCACGCCAGAATTTGATTTGACGCATGCGCAAACAGCTACATTTGACTTTAAATCCTTGTATGAGGTTGAATTCGAATACGACTATCTGACGGTAACTGCGGCTACCTATGATGGACAAGAAGTAACGCTGGACGTCATTGGAGACAATGATACCAACGGCGACGCGCGCGCGGAAACCTCGAATGGGGTTTGGGTGGACAAGTCCTACAACCTGGCACCATTCATTGGCAAAAAAGTGACGCTGAACTTCGACTATGTGACAGATGGCGGGCTGGCTCTGAACGGTTTTGCTATGGATAACGCCAAATTAACCGTTGATGGGAAAGTAGCGTTCTCTGATGACGCTGAAGGAGCTCCCGCTTTTAAACTGGACGGTTTCGTTCAATCCAATGGGATGGAATTCAAGAAGCACTACTACTATCTGGAGTGGAGAAACTACGAAGGAGCTGATAAAGCTCTAGCGTACAGCCGCGGTGTCAAATACAATACGGGACTCGTCGTCTGGTATGCCGATGACAGTTATCTGGATAACTGGGTTGGTGTTCATCCAGGCCAAGGCTTCCTCGGCGTCGTAGACTCTCATGCTGCCGCAATGGTGTTCAAGAAAGACGGACAGGATTCGGTCTCTCAAACAACCCGCTATCAAGTTGCTGATGCAGCATTTTCGCTGGATAAAACGCCAGCCTGGTACGTCAATAATGAGACGAGAGGCGAATATAACTACAAATCTCTGCCAGGTGTTGAGGAATTCTCCGATGCCAAGTTGTATTCGAATGAGTTGATTCCGGACGCAGGGCGTTTGGTTCCGAAATTCGGTTTGAAATTCCGGGTGATCGGCGAAGCGAGAGATAATTCTGCTGGCTTAATTTGGATTCACAAGTAAGCCGAGTCGAATCTCACGAAAAGAAACAGGGGACTGTCCATAATCTTGGACAGTCCCCTTCTCATTTTGCCAGAGAAATTAGATTCATCCCTGTGTTTTTCTTCTCTCTAATTTAGCAGATATACCCGTCAGAATCACGGCAACCAAGACCATTAAACCGCCAATCCATGGCGTATGCTTAATTCCGATCGTGTCGACAATCACTCCACCAAGCAATGAGCCTATTGCAATCCCTACGTTGAATGCCGCGATATTCAAGGCTGAAGCAACATCAACGGCGGATGGCACATACTTCTCAGCGAGCTGCACAATATTTAACTGAAGACCCGGCACGTTCATGAACGCAAGCAGCCCCATCAGGAAGATACCAATTAAACCAGTCACTTTGAACGGCAGCATGAACGTCAGAGCGATCAGAATAGCCGCGTGAACAATAAACATCCAGAATAAAGCGCGAAGCGGATTGTGATTCGCCCATTTTCCGCCGACCGAATTACCAATCGCTACAGCGACCCCATAGACAAGCAGAACAATAGAAATGACATGTGAATTAAGCCCTGTTACATCTTGTAAAATTGGGGTTAAATAGGTGAAAGCAACAAATGTTCCTCCATATCCAAGCGCCGTGATGGCATATCCCAGAATCAACCGGGAGTTCGTAACCAGCCGAATCATGTCCGAAAACTTAGCAGGTGGCGATTGTTTTAAATTCTTAGGAATTAACGCAGCAAGCGCGATGATCGCAATCACACCAAGCAAAGCAACTCCCCAGAACGTTGCTCTCCATCCTAATGATTGGCCGATAAATGTTCCAAGAGGTACTCCGGTAACCGTTGCGACCGTCAAACCTGTGAACATTAAGGCAATGGCGCTGGCTTTCTTCTCCGGCGGAACAAGCTGGACGGCAATCGTCGCGCCTATGGAGAAAAAGACACCATGTGAAAATGCGGTTATAAAACGAGCGACCAACAGAAATGAGAACGATGTGGAAAGCGCGGCAGCGACATTGCCAACAATGAAAATAACCATGAGAAGCATCAACAATGTCTTGCGGTTCATCCGGTTTGTAAGTGCGGTTAGGATTGGCGCACCAATTGCAACCCCGATGGCATACCCAGAGATCAGAAGTCCAGCCAGCGTAATCCCAATGTGCAAGTCATCTGCGACTGATGCTAGCAGACCGACGGGAACGAATTCTGTCGTTCCAATACCGAAAGCGCTGATGGCCAGCGCAAGGAGCGCCCATTTCCCCGAAAGCAGCTTATCTTTCTGTATAGAAGCAGCTGGTGCGATAGTTTGACTCATAATATCCTCCTATTTGAGTGTATGTGACCTGCAGCAACACTTTACTTTTGTTGCCTGAGTGTTATTATAGGATCACAAGCACTATTTGATAAGTACGCACTTTAAAGTTCTATAGATACTCCAAAGTACTATAGGCACTTAAAAGTTCCTATCCTTAATACGGAGGTTGACTATGCCTTATAATGTTCCCGTTGAAGCTACGCTTGATGTAATCGGTGGAAAGTGGAAGGTCGTCATATTATGCCATTTGGACAAAGGCGACAAACGAACAAGCGAGTTAAAACGATTGATGCCTGATATTACTCAGAAAATGCTTACCCAGCAACTGCGCGAGCTTGAGCAGGATGGCATGGTGAAAAGAACGAGCTATGAGCAAGTACCGCCCAAAGTTGTCTACTCATTAACACCTTATGGTTGGTCATTCAAACCCATACTGGATGCTATGTGCGCTTGGGGAGAGCAGCATATCCAGCAAAACGAGCTCGTAGAGGTATAGAAGTATAGAACAACAATTGGAGGCGATTGATGTGAAAATCATGATTTCAGCCGCGGAAGCTATTGAAAAAGGCGTATGGAATGAGATTTTGCGTCTCTTCGGTAGAGATAAGAACGAGGAAATATGGCCTAAAGAGGAATTCATTTTGACGGAAGAGCAGGCCCTCCAGTTGAAGCTGATTAAGAAGTAAGGCAATATGAAAAAGGGCTGTCCCAAAAAGGTCAATAGACCTTAAGGGATCAGCCCTTTGATATTTAAGGCTAGGTGACGGGCGGAGCATCGAATATCGAATCCTAGAAAAAGTATCCACAATGACCCTGGTGTCCGTAAGGGGAAATCGCAGCGGACATTTTCTAATTTGATGCAGAAAGTGCAGCAAATTTTCGTATTATCGATGGTTTCGGAGATAATCATGCATTTTGTGCAGTTAATTTCATCGATACCATCGAAAATAGAGAAAAATCGCTATATTTGATGTACTTTTTACATCATTCCTTACTTTTAGCTGGTCCAGATGCGAATTTACTGCACTTTTTACATCATGTTTGCGCTGCCAAGCGCACAACCTGCATGAGAGGGTGCCGGGTGCCCCCTCTATGTCCTATAACGCTGCCATCCAGCTCCACCTGGGTATGGACAGCTTTTGTCCCGCAGCTTGGCGGTAATCCGCACAATACAACCGCATAGCGAGCATGTATGCCCACCAACTAGCTTAGGACACTCGCTGCACTGGCTTAACCGCTCATGGTACACCGAATCCGGGACGCACACTTCTGCGGACTGAAACATTGGTGCTTGCAGCATCTTGTCAATTTGTGCAGGCGTAATCTTGAAATCCTCGCGGCATCCTTTGCACTGGCGATTCTCGAGCATCGCTTTCTACTCCTCGGACAATTCCAAAACAGTGACAGACATCGGAGGAAGCTCCGCATCGATTACCTGATCGACCAGGCTGAACGCTGTGAATTCCGTTGGCGCTACTTTATTCGTCTCTTCAAAGGTGTTGTGACCGTCAATTGTGTCAGAAGTCAACGTTGTTCCTTTGACAGAAACAAACTTGCCGGCTAAGCCGCGGAGCTCTAACTCTACCTTTGCGCTAGCTTGATGATCTAGATTGCAAAGGCTGATATGTACTCGGCCCTCTACGTCTTTGGAAGCCGAAACGGAGATTTGTGGAATGGCCTGCTTCCCTTCGCCTAGCTCCGAGATGGACGGATGAACGTCCAATAGCTGCGCATCCTGATGAACCTTATACATGTCGAATACATGATAAGTTGGCGTAAGCACCATTTTCTCCCCTTCGGTGAGGATAACAGCTTGGAGCACATTCACCAGCTGTGCGATGTTCGCCATCTGCACACGGTCGCAATGCTCATTAAAAATGTTCAGCGAAATCCCTGCGACGAGCGCATCACGGATCGTATTCTGCTGATACAAGAAGCCCGGATTCGTTCCCGGCTCCACATCGTGCCACGTTCCCCACTCATCAACGAGCAGGCCGATTCGCTTATCCGGATCATACTGATCCATAATGGCGGAATGCTTGCTAATCAGTTCTTCCATGAATAGGGCTTTCTTCAAAGTTACGTGCCACATGTCTTCAGGGAATCCAGTTGCTGCCCCTTTCTCCTGCCAGGAATCACCCGGAACCGTGTAATAATGCAGCGTTATGGAATCCATAAAACGATGTGCCTGCTTCATGAGCGTTTCCATCCAGTGGTAGTCGTCTRTGTTGGGCCCACAAGCAATTTTGTGTATGCGGTTGCTGCCATAATTACGGACATAGGTCTGGAACTGGCGGTACAAGTCTGCGTAATATTCAGGTCGCATGTTCCCCCCACAGCCCCAATTCTCATTACCCACGCCAAAGTATGTCACTTTCCAAGGCTCTGGTCTACCGTTTGCCTCGCGCATTTCCGCCATAGGCGATACACCTTCAAAGGTCAAATATTCGACCCAATCAGTCATCTCCTGAACGGTCCCGCTCCCCACATTGCCGTTAATATACGGCTCACAGTCCAACATCTCGCAGAGCATCATAAATTCATGCGTCCCAAAATGGTTATTTTCCACCACGCCGCCCCAGTGGGTATTGATCATTCGTTTCCGGTTTTCTTTCGGACCGATGCCTTCTTTCCAGTGGTATTCGTCTGCGAAGCAGCCGCCTGGCCAGCGTAATACGGGGATTTTCATCTGTTTTAATGCGGCAGCGACATCGTTGCGAATGCCGTTCGTATTCGGAATTTCTGAATCTTCGCCCACCCATAAGCCTTCATAAATACATCGTCCCAAATGCTCGGAAAAATGTCCGTAAATATTGCGATTAATCGTGCCTTTCGCGCGATCGGCGTTAATGGTTATCCGGTTAGCCACAGAAATTCGCTCCTTAAATTAATAATTTTATTAATCGATAAGTAATTTCATGAATTCAATTATTATCATAAGTTGATCCTCCTGCTTTTGCAACCGTTTTTTTTGAGTGGCAAGCTCCAAGGATCTCCATTGCTATTAGAGGGATAATTTCCGCTCTTTTGTTCTAAAATAAGCTTTGTCTTTCCAAAAAAACCAATGGGAGTGATACACATGCGTGAAGGTTTGATCCCTGCTGTTCTTGGAACTGTCGTAACGGCTTCTGCTGCTTCATTACTCGGAGGCAAGTATAAGCTTGCAGCAACTGGTGTGCTTGGATTTGGCCTAGCTCATGTCGTTCTAGGGGCAATTGACCTCATCGAACATCGGCACTAATTGGGAAGGCTCGCAGATGTTAGAAAAGACTGTCTCAAAAGCAGAGTAATCTGCCAATGAGACAGTCTTTTTTCTGTCTACAGAGTCAATGCCCTATCAAATTAGGGCGGCATGCAAGGTTTATAGGAACTACAGGGCGCTATTTATGCGATATGTGGGGCTACAGGGGTGAAGCGGAACTACAAGGCCTTATTTCTCCTAACAACCTTACATGAAGGTTAAAATAGGGGGACTAGAGGATCATAGTTCGCCACTCTGAGCAAATCGCTTCATTCCTTAGAAATCAGCGGATCGTAGTTCCCATTACACTAGTTACCGAATCGGTTTATAAAGAAGGTGCGGCTGGCAGCTAAATTCAGCTAAATTGCAATAAAAAAAGTACTTCTCTCATCACGCATGACGAGGAAAGCACTTTTTGTTCTTATTTTGCGGCTGGTTCAGCTACCGCTTTATATTTGGAAGAGACATACGTTACCGCTTTTGGTTCAGTAATCATTTCAGCGTTCATGGAGTTTGGTTGCGGATCGACCAGCTTGTAAGAAATAACGGCATTGCCGTCCTCTCCAAATTGGATACCCGTAATTTCAATGCTATAACCTGCTGTTGGTTTGGATTCACGTGACAATGTCACTTTGTTGACATCATCGGACACTTTTTCAACATTAACGGCAACGGTTTCTGTTGGTACTGGAACCTGTGTATGTGCGTCCAACACTTTGCTGGCATTGTAAACCCAAGTTGCTGCTTCGCCGCGAGTAATTTCTGCTTTTGGGCTTAGCTTGCCACTGTTGTCGATGGTGGCAATTTTATATGCAAGCATACGCTGCAGAGCACCTTGATACTCCGGAGTAATTTGGTCAGCATCGGTAATGTCCGCTGGTTTGATGTTAATCATCGGGAAATTGCCTTTTTTCTCAAGAGCTCGCATTAACAATGCACCGAATTGCTCACGTGTAATACTTGCATTCGGATTCACATCTTTCGGAAGCTCTACGCCATTATAATGAGCGATGATGAACGCCTCGGCATACCATGAGTCATTTTGGACAATTGTATAGAAATCAGAAGCCAGCGGCTGCTTGACGAAACGGAGCAAGTCCATGTTCAGACCCAAACCTTTGACAATGATTTGTACAGATTGCGCATAGCTGATTTTTCCTTTTGGAGCAAAATGTTCGTGATCCACACCACTTACAACTCCAYGATCGTGTAGTGCGTTAATCGCCTCGGCTTGTCCGCTTTCAACATCCGAGAAGGCGAATGCGGTATTAAATGACAATGCTCCCAACAAAACAGTCGATAATGCTGCAGTAGCTAATTTTTTCACAGTAACTATTCTCCTTTTAACTAGTTATTTTTTATTACCCTTTCGAGTTACCTACTAAACGGGGCTGTTTCAAAAAAGGTTGCACGCGTTTGAATAATTTTTCGAAAAGTGCAATTTGAGGAATAACAGAACAGAACTTTCTGACCCCCAGTAAGGAGCTGATACACCTCAAATTAGACAAAAAAGCTGCCGTACACACGGCAGCCCTTTCATCAACAAAGCCTATTCGATTACTCTTATACGCCCGAGTAAGCCATGAATCCGCCATCCACCGGAATCGTGGCGCCGGTTACGAAGCCGGACATGTTAGGGTCCGTCAACCAAAGCAGCGTGCCGAGCAGATCCTCCGGTTTCCCGAATCGACGCATCGGCGTATGCGTAATGATTTTGTGCGAACGCTCAGTGAGCGTACCGTCTTCCTTCAGCAGCAGCTTCTCATTCTGCTTCGTCAAGAAGAACCCCGGCGCGATCGCATTGACGCGAATGCCGCTCTCTGCCAAATGCACAGCTAACCACTGCGTGAAGTTATCGATGGCGGCTTTCGCAGCGCTGTAAGCCGGAACTTTCGTCATTGGCGAAGGCGCGCTCATCGACGAAATATTGATGACGGTCGCGTCTTGTCTGCCGATCATTTGCTTGGTAAAAATCTGTGTCGGAATCAACGTGCCAACAAAGTTCAAGTTAAGGACATTGCGGAAGCCTGTCA
>NZ_JBFTQB010000105.1:0-11040 GCF_056398785.1 Paenibacillus sp. 01T422
CAAAATGATGAAGTTTTACCAACAGGTCAATCCCTTAACGAAAGAACAATATATGGTGTTAGCAGCAGATATTCAGTTTCCCCATTTATTTTACGGACAAGTGTCTAAGTATTATGAAAGTCGCGAAGATCAATGGGGCGTCGACAAGCATATCGTCCGTTTTAAAAATATGATCAGTACCGAGCTGAGTAAAAATGCGGTTCTGAAGTCGTTCCTCGCCCGTCTCGATGAGGTGGTTAAACGTGGTTCCTAGTCAGGAAGAGCTCCATTTGGGGAAACGTCTCATGGCAGAAAGTTATCCACAGATAGTGATTAAACACATCCAGGTTATTCAAAGCGGAGGCATCAAAACGATATGGAAGATGAAGACTTCCGTAGGAACCGTTTGCCTGAAACGGATACGAAAGTCGATTCCGATTGTCAAATTCACGACGGCAGCGCAGGCTTATCTGTACCAAAAAGGAGCCGTTGTTGCGGGAATTATTCCAACGAAGGATGGTCAGCTGTATGTTGTCCATGAAGGCTATGCGCTTGTTCTCTATGCTTGGGAACAAGGAAGCGATTTGGAGATGGATCGGGTTCCTGAGCATCTCTATGTGGGGCTGAGGGGCCTCGCCCAATTCCATAAAGATACCGTGGGGTTTATCCCTCCTGTCGATTGTGAAGTCTATGACCGGATGGGGGCTTGGCCTAGCCATTATAATGGGATGTGCGAGGAGCTCAAGCAGTGGAAAGCACAAGCAAAGCAGGGGAAAACGCTTTTTCATCAGTCTTATGTGAAGACTGGCGATGCTATGATTCAGATGGCAAGCCATGCCAGTAAGCTGCTGAAGGCATCCTGCTACGCGGACTGGGTGGCTGACATCGGTAAACACGGTTACATGTGCCACCAGGATTACGGCAAAGGCAATGCGATTGTGACGGACCGAGGCGTATGTGTGCTGGATCTGGATAATTTGACGTATGACATTCCACTACGCGATATCCGGAAGCTCCTAACGAAGCGCATGGAAGAGCTTGGGCGCTGGGATGCCGATGAGCTGAAGCGGTGTATGAGCTATTATGAAGCTGTTCTTCCATTTACGCCTGAGCAGATGCAGGTCCTTTACATTGATTTGCTATTTCCCCATAAGCATTATGGCTATKCCAAATCACCGTTCAAAAAAGGCGAGCCAGGGGATGAAAAGAAGCTGCAAAAGATCGTTTTATTCGAAATGGAGAAGCTGCCTGTTCTTAAGAAGCTGATTAAGGGGTTCTAAATATAAGAGGACGGAGTGGGAGACTATCCCATCTTCGTCCTCTTTTTTGGTTTGGCCACTTTGTGCTTCGTCACTGATTTGGGACGCAGCTGCTTTTTGGCAACCGTTATCGTTTTTTTTCGGCTGCGTAGTCCGGACTTGATCTTACGGCGTTTGATGCGTCTTCGAGGAAGGGTTCTCTTCAGAAGCTTCTTGCGCCTGATTCTTTTGCGTCTTCTTAGAGCAGCAGGTCGAGGAGCGGGTAGGGCACTTGCAGCTGGTTCCGGTCTAGGGAGCAATTGCTGATTCATCTCTAGCAGTTTATCCCCTTTTACCGGATGAATCCAATAGAAGTGAGGGTGATCTCGATGCTGCTGCACACTTTCGAAGGTGACGTTCTCGCCCCATCGGACCATGTCATTATACTTGCTTCCTTCGGGGTATTCGCGGACCCTGCCACCGCAGGCCATAGCCAGCGTAACGAAAAAAACTTCTTCTAAGGCAGCAGCTTCCGATATGCTGAGCAGGTGCTCTACGGCGGCATGATCCGCATGAGCGAGCATCCGTCTGACGATATCGTGCCTGTAGACCTGACCGGGGTTAAAGTAAGTCAGAAAGCCGTCTGTCCGAAAGACAGGCTGCCATAAATGCCATTCGTTCATCATGTTTCGTACAGGAAGGGAGAAGGCGTGATCCCGATTGTTTTCCAGCCGCCAGCCCATACTGTCGGACTCGGCCATAACCTCATCTAAGAAGGGATGGAAACCGTGCTTAACAAACAAAACATCATGATCCAGCGACATGAGATAGTCATAGCCAGCGCCAATTTCCTCGAGCCATTTCATGATTTCCCACATAGCCGGCGCGATAACTCCAGCTTTTAAGGGGTGGCTGTGCGGAAAGGACCAAATGTTCACGTTTTTCCCGAAATCGGGATTGTGTCCGCCGTTGTAGAGAAGAATACCGGCTTCAGGGTTGAAAAAATGGATATTTTCGACCTGTGCCGCCAATACTTGTTCGTTTTCGTGAGCAATCACGATAATGACCAATCTTTTCTGGATCAGCTCATGTATGTGAGTAGGAGTCATATCCATTGGAGCACTCACCACCTTATGATTTGTTCGCTGTTGCGCTGTATTTATCATATTCTGGAGCTAGCGATGTGTGAGAGACTAGTCAGATTGTTTCATCCACGCATGCAGGTCAGCAATCATTTGCGGATAGGAAGAAACCGGATAGGTGAAGTCAGCTCTTGTGGACACTAGGCTCTTGTCTGATTGCATGTCATCGTTAGCGTGAATCGTAACGGCATCCTGATGGAACTGCTGCTGAATCATCTTCAGCAAGTCATATTTGGAGAGTTTTGGCTGACCGGCAAGGTGTACAAGGCCATGAATGGGATTGCCCAGACACCAATCCATAGCTTTGGCCAACTCCAACGTCGTAACCCCGTTCCAGAACACCTTGCGATATCCCTGGATGTCGCCTTTTTGCTGCATAAACCAATGAAAAAGGCCAATGCCGCTTCGTTTTAACTCAGGCCCGACGATCGAAGTACGGATCGTTACCACGTTAGGGCCGACCACTTCGCCCAGGCTTTTGCTTTTTCCATAAACAGATAGGGCATCCGTGAGATCAGATTCTGCGTAATCCCCGCGTGAGCCTGAGAATACACAGTCTGTACTGATGTGAAACAGTCGGAAATCATACTGCTCCGCAAATTCAGCCAGCATATGGGGAAACAGGCTGTTGACATAAATGGCTTCAGCCTGCCTCGTTCTAGCCTCTTCATTCAGCAAACCGACCGCATTGATGACGACATCTGGTTGGATCTGTTTCAGCAGATGCCGCAAGTGCTCATCGTTCCTGACGTCTAGCGCTATAGCTCGGGGGTCCGATGGATCAGCGGATCGCACAGTCGTCCATACGTCACCCTTAGGATGGCGGGTAAAATAGTCCTTCAACATGTGTCCGGCCATACCTTGACCGCCGATTATGAGTAGTTTCAAGGAAGAAATCCTCCTTTAAGCAGCATCTGTAATATTTCTTCCGGTGTCATAAGTGAATCATTGGAGGAATATTGGGTGAAGGTTGATCTGGGCAAATGACTGTAGTGCTCATAAAGTGAGGGCGTCGCATTCGCAGGAAGGATTACAAAGTATTTCTCATTATATTGGTAGGTAAAAGGGATTTCGTGTGAGGAAATCAGCACTTCATGCAGCTTCTCCCCGGGACGGATACCGACATCCTTCACGGTCAGTGGTTGGTCTGACAGCTGCTCCATCAGGACTTCAGCCAAATCCAGAATGAGGCAAGCATTCATTTTCATCACGAAAGTTTCTCCGCCTACAGCTGCTTTGGCCGCGCTTAACAGCAGCTCGATCGCTTCAGGAAGCGTCAGGAAGAAACGAGTCATATCCTTATGCGTAAGAGGGAGATCTTCTCCTTGCAGGATGCGGTTTCGAAAGAAGGGAACGACACTGCCGTTGGTACCAAGCACATTGCCGCCTCGAATGCAGACAAACTGGGTTGTGGAGCTGAAATCATTCGCCCGGACCATGAGTTTCTCTCCCAAAGCTTTGGTCATCCCGTAAAAATTGATCGGATCTACGGCTTTATCCGTAGAGACGTCGATGACTTTTTTGACACCGCCCCGAATACTGCCTCTGATGACATTTTCGGTTCCTTTGACATTCGTTTTCAGGGCTTCATCCGGCTGTGCCTCACAGATCGGCACGTGTTTGAGGGCAGCCAAGTGAAAGACATAATCGACGTTCCGGCAGGCGTCCTCGACAGCTTCCTGATCCCGGACATCACCAATCACAAAAGTAAGAGAAGGATGGAAGGCGAAGTCTCGCTGCATCTTCACTTGTGAGAACTCGTTGCGGGAAAAAATGCGGATTTCCTTAGGTCCCTCCTGCAGGAGGCTGCGGGTGAGCTCTTGCCCCCAAGATCCGGTTCCTCCTGTAATGAGGATCGTTTGATTATGAAACATAACTTTGTCCTCCTAATACAATATTGACAACTTTACTCGATACATTGGGGTCCAGATAGCCATCGGGACGCTGCCATGTAGGGTGAGGCTGCATCATCAGCTTGACGCTGGCGGCGATTCGCTCAGGCACAAGCCCGGAAAGCAAATTGCTGCCGCAAAGTAATGTTTCTGGCCGTTCGGTGCTCTGGCGGATGGTGACGGCTGGAACGCCCAGGATACAGCTTTCTTCCTGCACAGTGCCGCTATCCGTGATGACGCAGGCAGCATGCTTTTGCAGCTTCAGAAAGTCGAAGAATCCAAATGGCGGCAGGAAGCGAATGAGCGGGTGCGAAGCCATGACCCCGAGCTTATCGAGACGGTCTTTCGTACGGGGATGCGTGCTGCAGATGACGGGGAGCTGTGTTTCTTCGGCTACAAGCTGCAGACCTGCGATAATTTGCCGAAGCCGGGCTTCATTATCGACATTTTCGGCACGGTGGGCGGTAACGAGAATATATCCTTTATCTTGAATGTTTAGTTGGTCTAAAATACGACTCGCATCAGCCTGCCCTTTGTAATGCTCCATTACTTCATAGATTGGATTGCCCGTCATCCAGATTCGCTGGGAGGGAACGCCGTCTCGCAGTAAATTCTCGCGAGCACCGGGGGTGTAGGGCATATTGCAGGTAGAGATAGCGTCGATCGCTTTTCTATTAATCTCTTCAGGAACACGGGTATCATAGCAGCGATTTCCGGCTTCCATGTGATAGACGGGAACGCCGTGCCGCTCGCCTATGAGGGCTGTGAGTGCGCTGTTGGTGTCGCCGAGAACGAGCATGCGATCGGGTTTCTCCTTCAGCAGCACTTTTTCAACTTCGACGAACATTTGCGCAATTTGTTCGCCAATGGTCTGCGTTTGGAGCCGAACATGAACGTCCGGGAGCCGAATGCCCATTTGCTCGAAAAAGACGTCGCTGAGCGTGCGGTCATAATTTTGCCCGGAATGGACGAGTAGATGTGAATCTGCAAGGAGATCTAGTTTGGCGATCACTAAGCTTAACCGGATAATTTCGGGGCGTGTTCCTAGGACTGTCATGATCTTCATCGCGTAAATCTCCTTTTCATAAGAGGCTTCGATGGTAATTCAGCGTATCGGAAACCGACTGAGCAAGTGAAATCGTGGGTGCCCAGCCAGTTGCTGCACGAAGCTTGGCGTTGTCCCCTTGAACGAGGGGAGCTTCGTTAGGGCGAATGAATTGCTCGTCGACGGCTACCTCAAAAGTGATTGCCGCATAGTGCTGCAGCAGGTCAACGATGGCGCTGATGGGGGAGGCCGTACCACTGCACACGTTAAATATGCTGCCGTAAGGTGCTGGGGTTAGCTGCATGAGTGAGCCGTAGGCGGTAACCGCATCGCGAACGTCAAGAAAGTCACGGTGTACAGCCGTGTTGCCAATAACGAGTTTAGGAGGGAGCAGACCTTTTTCCATCATCGCGACTTGTCTGGCGAGCATAGCGCACACACCGGTTGCATTACCTGGTCCAATTAAATTGAATGTCCTTGCTATGAACGTTGGGACTGCATATACGCTGCCGTACATTTGCATGAATGAAGTCATGATCTGTTTGCTCCATGCGTAGGGGCTGACAGGCTGAAGGGGCGAGGTTTCTGTTAAAGGCACCGAAGGTACAGCGGGATGATGAGTTTGAAAATCATATTCATAAGCGGTTCCTATGGCTAGGAACCCTTGAAGACTGCTTGCTGCCGCAGATCTTACAGCCTCTAGCATTTGTAGCGTACACCATGCGTTCATATGCAGGACTTTAACGGGATCAGCATAAGATGCACTCACATCGTTAGCTCCGGCTAAGTGGATGATATGTGTGATCGGATGCTCCTTAAGGAGTTGTGTGAGGATAGCGTTCTGCGTGATATCACCGGAAATGTATTGCAGATTGGGATGCTTCATATGGCAGCTGGGCCTGCGTCCAATCCCCATCAGGTTCATGTTTTGATCCAATAGATAGGCCGCCATATGCTGCCCGACGAACCCATTAATACCCGTGAGGAGTACGAGTGGAGGATTCGTCATACTCGTCATACTGGTTCACCGGGCAGTAAGAGGGACTTGAGTTTGCCGAATTGCTCATTGGCCAAGGTGTAGTCCACCGGCCGGCCTATATCGAGCCAGAAATCATTGTTTTCATAATGACGGACCTTCTCATTGGCGGCTAGCAGGGCATGAATCAAATCAGGAATGTCGAAATATTGATGGGAAGGAATATAATCAGCTATTTCCGGGTTCATCATATAGATGCCCATGCTTACATAAGCCGATCGAGTAGGTTTCTCTACAAAGTTAGTGACGAATTCATCCTCTGTTTCAAGGACCCCAAGCTCAATCGGAATCCCTTTTTTCTGGGAAGCGATAGTAAGTATACTGCCACCTTGGATATGAAAATCTCTAAAGCGGGAAAAATCTAACGTGGTTAGAACATCACAATTAATCAGCAAGAAAGGGCCGGGCCTGCGGCTTATCCGTTTAATTGGACCCACGGTGCCCAAAGGTTCATTTTCTACATAATATGAGATTGAAACATCACGAGAGCTACCATCTCCGAAATAGGTTTGGATGAGCCCCGACAAGTAGCCGCATGCCATCGTGATGGAGGTAAACCCATAATTACGGAGCTGCTTAACGATGATCTCCAGTATGGGTTGTTCGCCAACGGGCAGTAACCCTTTTGGAAGCACCTTGGTATAAGGCGCCATGCGCATCCCCTTGCCGCCCGTCATGATTACGACTTCCACAGAAATCAACTCCTTATACGACATATTCATTCGATCGATACAGCTCGGGATGGTTTTGCATCCACGCAATCGTCTGAGTTAAGCCTTGCACCAGAGGAACATTTGGCTTCCATCCCATTAAGGCTGCGGCTTTGCTGCTGTCCGAGAAGAGGCGATCTACTTCGCTTTTTTCCGGTCGTACGCGTTCGCTAGCGATGCGCACAGGCACATCTGTACCAACAATTTGTTTGATCGTTCGAGCAAGCTCGCCAATCGAGATTTCTGCCCCTGATCCGGCGTTTATCGTCTGCCCGATAGCTGCTTCATGGCTTGCAGCACAAATAAATGCTCTGGCTGTATCTTCTACAAAAGTAAAGTCGCGGGTCGCAGTGAGATTGCCGAGGACAATGTCGGGTTGGTGCAGCGCTTGATTAATAATTGTAGGTATGACTGCTCTCATGGACTGTCGCGGACCGTAGGCATTGAAGGGTCTGACTGTTACGACAGGCAACGAATACGAGCAATAAAAGCTTTCAATAATCTTATCTGCGCCGATCTTACTTGCGGAGTAGGGGGATTGGCCCTGTAGCGGATGCGTCTCATCCATGGGCACATAACGAGCACTTCCGTACACTTCGCTGGTGGAGGTGTGAATCAGTTTGGCTGTCCCTAAATCCAAAGCGGCTTGCGCGATATTTAGAGTGCCAATGACATTGGCTTGCACAACATCAGTAGGATGTTGATAAGAATAAGGGATAGCGATTAGCGCTCCTAAATGAAAAATGGTATCTATACCTTTCACGGCACGATAGACGCCATGAGGATCGCGCAAATCTCCTTTGATGACTTCAATTTCTTGCTGAATATCACCGGGCAATTGATCGAGAAAACCGCGTGAATTCGTTGAATTATATCGAATAAAGGCTCTGACCTTCGCACCTTCTGCAACTAACTGGTGCACGAGATGACTGCCGATAAAGCCAGCGGCACCCGTTACCAGCACTTGCTTCCCTCTCATCATGAATGAGATCACTCCTTCCAACATATGGTTACAGTCTATTCTCTTTGTCTATGGAAGTAGTGGACTATCCCCCACTTCGAGGGCATTTAGGAAAAAATAGGTAAAAGCAGACAGGACGAAAAGGCCACCCCAAAGGATCTTTGCAGATCTTTCGGGGTAGCCTTTTTTATTCAAAGTTCTCCGTTAGCCATACGTATAAGAGATACCGGAGAGTGTGACTGGACCTGTAACTGTTGCGCCAGTTAATAGACCTGGTTCCAATTGTACAGTGAAGGAGTAGCCTTGATTCGAAGTAGCTGGAACATTGGAATCAATGGCTTGGAATGAGATGGTAAGTTCTTGCCCAGTGGACAGGAGAACTTCCTGTCTGGCCGAGAAAATGACGGCGTTGCCACGGAGCACGTTAAATAAGAGCACGGGAGCTAGGAGAGTAGAAGTTATACCAACGGTAGCCGTTAGAAGAACTCTGTTCGGTCCTTGTGGAATCGCTAATCCGAATTCTGCAAGTGTTATAGGAGTCGTAGAGACGACACGACTTAGTGAGCCACTGGATGATCCGGGAACACTTGTCCCAATGCTAACAATGTTTGACATGAGAATCACCTCCTTATACTCTATTCTATTAAATTTCATAGGAATTGCTTGGATGGGAGTTGGTGTTTACCATTTTATTGGTAAAATGTATTGCTGTTCTAACTTTGTTAAGGGATATAGACGCATTAACAGGTCAAGTTGGTGCTGTGACACATACGCTAAGTTTAAACAAATAAGCAAATAGTGGGAGGTGCTGCCGAAAATGGATGCACGCAAAGCTCATCAGCTACGGCCCGTTATTTTTTTAAATACGGTTCCCAAAAGTGGAACAAACCTCCTGAATCAGCTGTTGTTAGGCATTCCCGGTTCTGTAATGAATGACTATGTGTTCTATGAAGGCTTAGCGAAGGATTTGCCGTTACAAGCTTCAATTCTGGGCAAGGCAGTCCCGAATGATGTTTATATGGGACATGTATACTACTCTGCCGAATGGGCCAAACTCCTGAGCCAACCTGGCATTAAAACCATTTTTATGATCAGGGATTTGCGCGATGTGCTTGTATCCCTAACGTATTACATCGTCGATAAGCTCCCGGACTACCCAATTTATGAACAGCTAGTCGCCCTGCCAAGTCAGAAGGAACGTTATTTACTCCTGATTAACGGCTTGAACGAATACCCAAATATTAAGAATTGGTTCGGGGTATTTCAGGGCTGGTTATCCCAGCCGGGCATTTTTATCACCACGTATGAAGAGTTGATGATTTCGAAGGCATCAAGACGTAGAGCGATTACAGCAATAGCGGAATTTATATGGAAAGATAGTGTACCTCCGATGCCGATATCCAGGCTGGTTCGCTGCATGGAGGCGAATATGGATAGCAGCAGTTCGTTTACTTTTCGCAAAGGCGTCGTCGGCGGTTGGAGAAGCGAATTTGACGAAGAGGTTATAGCGGCCTTCAAACGTGTGGCAGGTGATGTGTTGATACAAACCGGCTATGAAAAAGATATGAATTGGTCATAACCGGAGAAGTGGAGGTTAAACATGAAAATCGTAATACCAGCGGCAGATTTGCATATTGGTGGCGGTTGTAAGGTATTGGTCGATATCGCCGGGGCACTTACGAAAAGGGGACATGAGGTAGAAGTCGTCATTCCCAAGACGGCAACCGTGAAGTATAACATTCCTTGTAAGCTGACGATCGTCCCGAAGCTGGATCCGGCCTATATTCCTTATGGTGATATCATTTTGCCCAATTTCTATACAACCTTTCAATCGGCGTTTGAGGCGTGGCCAGAGCAAACGGTTAGATTAAGCCTTGGCTTTGAGCCGCTTTGGGTGCCTAATCGCGAGGCAGCTTTATGGACCTATGCCCAAGATGTCCCGATCCTTTCAATTTCCAGCTGGTTGGACCAGCAGATTTATGATCACGTAGGACGACGCAGCACCATTGTTTCTCTTGGCGTAGACCATCGCATATTTCGTCCCCAAGGTCCCCGGATTCATCCGCACCCTAGCAAGAAAACAGCGAGCGTGATTCTATACATCGCACGTGACAGGAGAGACTATGCGCTGAAAGGATTCGATGATTTTCATGCTTGCATGGAAATTATCAAAAATGAGTATGCAGGCGATTATATGGTTTATCTGATTTGCCCAGATGGCGTAGTTTCACTCGTGTCGCTTGATATTCCAGAGCGCATTTTTCATCCCCAAAATGAATTTGAGATGGCGAAGCTCTTTCGGACAGCAGACGTTTTCGTAGCATCATCTTGGTTCGAAGCCTTCTCGCTGCCTCCTCTGGAGGCGATGGCCTGCGGCACACCTGTCGTGACGACGAATTCAGGCGGTGTGATGGACTTCTGTACGCATATGGAAAGTGCGTATGTTACCAAACCGAGGGATCCTAGAGAATTGGCACAAGGCATATGTGCTGTGTTATCCGATCGCCAATTGGCGGAAAAACTCGCTCTTGGTGGCAAGGCTAATGCGGCACGATTAACGAAAGCCCATTTTGAACGCAATATCGTGAATGCATTGGAGGAAATCTACAACAAACGTGTCACGCTGAACTAAGAACAAGGCAGGTGTTAGCAACGTGAATGCAAATACGAAAGTCTCCATTGTGATTCCTTTCTATAACTGTGCTTATGTCCGTACAGCGATTGAAAGTGCATTGAGCCAAACCTATCCGAACATCGAAATCATCGTTGTTAATGATGGCTCAACCCAACATATGGAGAAAATTGTTCCGTATATGGACCGAATTATTTATGTGGAAAAAGAAAATGGAGGAACGGCGAGCGCTCTGAATGCCGGTATTAGACGCGCCACTGGCGAATATTTTGCCTGGCTCAGCTCCGACGACATGTTTGAACCGCACAAAGTAGCTAGACAATTGGCTTTTATGCAGGAAAAAGGGGCTAAAGTCAGCTATACCTCCTATGTTCATATGGATGGACAGGGGACAATCTTTGGAGG
>NZ_JBFTQB010000106.1:0-10934 GCF_056398785.1 Paenibacillus sp. 01T422
AGAGTCCCAGCAGCACATTCGCTAGAGAGACCATCGCCAGCGGACGATTCTCATAACAAGCCAAATACGTCTTCACCTCAAGAAATTCAAGTAAATCATAAGGATTCCTTCCTGCAGCCACGATGAGATGCAGATCCTCTCTCTCTGCCAAAGCCTTTACCAACTGCGTCTGTCCTCGCGAGAAAGTAGCATTATAGGTCACCATAACCACCTGCTTCTTCTCTTCAGCAGCCTGCAGTGTCGCAGCAATTTCCGACTCGGAAGGAGATAATCCCAAGTACACCTCTTGGACATCTTTCCCCGTGAGTGCAGCCAGTGTGCTGCCCAGCGTATCCTGCCTCTCCACGACCTCGTCAATTTCCGTACCTGTTTGCACTTCCGTCCAAATCACAAGCAGCGACTCATTCACATCCAGAAACTTGCCTACTTCGTCCTTCACTAGCGTAATGCTTTTCCGGCTTAGCTCCTTAGCCAAAAGCTGGTGCTCTGGCGTTGAAATAGGTCCCTCAGGAACCGGAGCCAACTTATCAAACTGGATATCTCGTTTATATTTGTAGGTCATTACTCGCAAAACAGACTCATCAATCCTAGACTCCGGGATACGTCCGCTTTCAACGGCAGCAATAACGGCTTCCATGGCGGATACTTGGCGATCCAGCGTATGACTAACCAGAATGAGATCCGATCCAGCTTCAATGGCACGAACCGCGCCTTCAGCTACTCCAATCCCTTCGGAAATCACCTTCATTTCCAAACAATCCGTAACGATAAGCCCTTTGAAGCCCAATTCTTCCCGCAACAGCTCTGTTAAAATCCGATGCGATAACGTTGACGGCACACCGTTTTGTTCCAAAGCCGCGAACACGACATGCGCAGTCATAATTGCGTCAACTCCGCCTTCAATGGCTTTGATAAAAGGAGCAAGCTCAAGTTCCATCAGCCTCTCCATGCTATGCGGAACAATCGGCAGATCATGGTGCGAGTCCTCTGAGGTGTCCCCATGACCCGGAAAATGTTTCACCGTCGCAATAACGCCCATATCCTGCAAACCTTTGACAGCATGCGTACCCATATCACTGACGATTGCCGCGGTCTCCCCATAGGAGCGAACCCCGATGACTGGATTCAATCGATTATTGTTAATATCCAGGCATGGGGCGAAGTTCATATTCACGCCCATCTGGCGCAGCTCCTTGCCCATGATTTTGGAGCTCGCGTACACGTCAGCAGGCGCAAAAGCAGCCCCTAACGCCATATTCCCCGGCAGCAAAGTGGCTCCTTTTTCTATTCGGGAGACCATACCTCCCTCTTGATCCACCGCGATAAATAACGGTTGTCCTCCGCTGTGAAGGCTCATCTCTTGCAATTCTGCGGACAAATGAGCCAATTGATGCGCATCTTTCACATTACGGCGGAAATAAATAACGCCACCAAGCCCATACTCCTCAATTAGCTGCTTAATAGCTGGATTTGGCTCCAGAGCATCAAAGCCGCAAATAAACATTTGACCCACTTTTTGACGCAAAGTTAATGGTTTATGCGCATTGCTGGATGTGGATGACATAGTGGACACGCTCCTTGGATAAGTAGTTAAGCTTTAATGCATGCAATAATTCGTTTCTGCAAAAGGATGTACATCAGAAGGGCAGGGATAAGGCTGAACATGATAGCTGCGCAAAGCGAGCCATAGTTCATATTCAGCTGGTCGTAGAAGGCCACCATGCTCACAGGAAGCGTGCGAAATTTCTCTTTTGTCAGGAAGAGATTCGCCATCATAAATTCGTTCCAATTGCTAAGGAAATTGAGCATAAACACGGGAATAAGCGGCGGTACGGTAATCGGAACAATGACGCGCCACAGCAGCCCATAGATGGATAACCCATCCATTGTGCCCGCTTCCTCCAACTCACTTGGGATAGACTTAAAAAACGCGCTAATCATGAAAACCGAGAGCGGCAGTCCAAGCGTGATGTAAGGCAGAATCAAAGCGAGAGGCGTATTGTACAGATGCATGCTTCTCAGCAGCATATACAGAGGGACAAGCAGCGAGCCAGCAGGCACAAGCAAAGCTACCATCAGAACTCGATTGATGACCTTGCTTAGCCCAGGAAACTTCATTCGTGTCAAAGCAAAGGAGGTGCTTGTACCGAGGATTAACGTCATCATGGCCGATATCAGCGAAATCACGAGACTGTTCGTAAAATAGTGCGAGACATGCGCGCCTGTCCACGCGTTCCAATAATTGGACAGGAGCCACTCATCCGGAAAAGACCAAGGGGATGCGATGATTTCTTTATTTGTTTTAAAAGAAGAATTGAGCACCCAGCCCAGAGGGAATAGGATGATTCCTATGTAGACCATAAGTACGGCATGCGGGATGACACTACGGAGGGAGATTGCTTTACGCTTGATCAATGTGTTCAAAACCTCGCCTCCTCTTGCTTCGCCGTCAACCAGCCAAACACGGAAGTCAGCACACCCGTGAACAGAAGAATGAGCAGCGCGATCGCATTCGCATAGCCGTATTCGCCGATTCGGTACGCCTTTTTATACATATAAGTCGCCATCACTTCCGTTATCCCGTACGGATTCCCCCCTGTCATCACAAAGACGATATCCAGAGCTTTCATCGCGCCGGTAATCGAAAGCAGGATCATCACGATGATCACAGGACGTAGGAGAGGCAACGTGATCGACCATGCTTGACGAAAGCTCGACGCGCCATCAATTTCGGCTGCCTCCAGAACGGTTTTGGGGATCGCATAAATGGCGGACAAAACTAGAATCACATAAAAGCCAACCCACTGCCAGGCATTGGTGACGAGCACAGAAATCATGGCTGTTGATTCATCAGCTAACCAGGTATGCTTCCATGGCCCCAAGCCTATCGCTTCCAGTAGTTGATTCAATAAACCCGCTTCAGGATGATAAATGAATCCCCACAACACGCCGACGACAGCCGTCGATAGAATCGTAGGGAGGAAAATCATTGTTTTATAAAAGCCCGTCCAACGCCGAATTTTGCTCACCACCAGAGCTAAACAAAGAATGAACGGGATCTGTATACCGATGGAAAAAGCAATAAAATACAAGTTGTTGCGCACAGCGATCCAGAAATATTTATCCTGAAACGCTTGGGTGAAATTGTCCAGACCATTCCACTTTGCAGGCAGGATCCCGTTCCATGCCGTAAATCCGTACCGCATCGACATCAGCATGGGATAATAGAAGAAAATCACTAGCAATAGCAGTGTAGGTACCGTAAAAATGGCATAAGCAACTGGGTTTCTTCCTACTTTGTTCATGGTTCATCCTACTAATTCGTATGAGTTTCTTCCTTATTGGAAGCGTCCTGCTGCTTCTGTATTTCCGTCATCAGTGTGACAGGATCGGTTCTGCCGCCGACTAATTCCTGCATACCGCGTTCCAATTTCTCCCGGACCTTGGTTTGAATGCGCGAGTCGAAAGCAGGGAAAGCCCCTTTGCTGGTTGCAAACACATCCAGAATTTGCGTAATCAGCGGATTCACATTACTCGTATCCTGCAGCTTCATAGCAGGCGGCATGCCTTCCTCGACCAGCTGTCTTTTTTGCATCGACTCATTGTACATCTGCCTGATGAATTCTTTAATGGCATCAAGCTGCGCTGGCGTAACCTTCTTCGAGAAACCATAAGCGTTAGACCACCCGCCGTTGATGAAGCCGTCTCCAGGACCTCCCATGTTCGGGAAGCTCATGAACCCTACATCGTTCACAATGGCAGACTTCTCCGGATCAAGCAGCGGCGTATTGGCCCAACTGCCGTCAAACATGAACGCTGCCTCTCCACTGCTGAACTTGTTTTGCTGCTCGGCATAAGAAAGTGCTAAGTTACCCTCTTGGAAGTACCCCTTTTTCACGAGGAAATTATACTTCTCAAAAGCATCCACGACATCCGGGTCTGTCCAATGCTTGCTCCCATCCAGAAAACCTTCGACGGAATCGGGTCCAGCCGTGCGCACCCACATGGTGTTGCTCAGCATGTTAATGACCCACGAGTCTTTGGCTGCCAGCGCGAATGGCGTTATCTTCTGAGCTTTCAGCTTGGCCGCAGCGTCAAGCAGCTCAATCCAGCTCTGAGGCGGTTTAATTTGATGCTCTGATAAAATCTTTTTATTATAATACAAGCCCTCGACATATCCGGCCATCGGGATTCCATATATTTTACCGTCGACTGTAAACTCTTCAAAGCTGTAGAACTTGTTCGTTAAACCCAATTCACTCAAGATGGGCGTCAGATCTAGCAGCCTATTCGCTTTGACATAATCCTTCGTATCCGTCCCGCCAAACAAGTCGAAGATTTCCGGTGGATTCCCGGCAGCCATCTCGGCTCTCAACTTTTCAAATCGATTCACCTTGTCCTCTACGCCATCCAGTGTAATCGACAGGCCAGGCACCTTCGCCTCTGTAGACTTCACTACCTCCTGAAGCATCGCCAAGCGCTTCTTCTGTGTATCTTTCACTTGCGTGTGGCGGATCGTCAGCAGGACCGGTTCTCCTTTGGCCCCTGGGGAAGGCGCGTCGTTGTTTGGGCTGGTCAGGTTTAAGCTGCTGCAAGCGGACAGGATGAACGATACGGCCACAACCCCTGTCACCGGTAACAACGTTCTTATTTTCATCTTCCTTGATCTCCCTTAGGCTTGCATGTTAAGTATAAAATAATGGCTTGTCGTCCTAAAGACCGATAAATTTCTTATATAGGGGCAAAATTCTCTACTTCGGCTCCATGCGCTTCTCCCGGTACTCCGAAGGAATTTCACCAGTAAACTTCTGGAATACTTTTGTAAAATAACGGCGCTCCATATAACCAACGGATCGTCCGATATCGGTAATATTTTTATCGCTATGCAGCAGCATCGATTTCGCCAGCTCCATCCGGTGCTTCGTCACATATTCAACGAAAGTTTCCCCGAAATGCTGCTTGAATAATAAACTAAAATAACTCGAAGAGATGCCGAGGGAGCTCGCAATATCTTCAATACCAAAATCATTCGAATACTGGGTTCGAATATATTCCTTCGCCGCCGTCATCAGAAGCTCGCTGTTCTTCTTCTTATTCGTTCCTTCCAGTCCGATGCCTGCGAGCTGCACCATCACTTGAAGCAGATGCTGAATGCTCTCGCTTTTATCGAGCTGGTGCCATACCTGCTCTTCTTCCTGGACATCGAGGGAATTCATCTCACGCAATTCGCGAAGCACATGCAGGATCAGGAAATGCAGCATTTGATATGCCCTGGCAAACGAACTATTCGGCAGCCCTTCCAGCAAATCTTTCAGCCGGTTCAGAGCGTCCTCCGTTTTCGTACGGTTCAGCTGTTTGAGACCGGTCACAATCTCCTCAACCAAATACCATAAGGAGCTGTTTGCGTCCGCCGGCTCTTTGGATTCCTTATAGAGCAGCACAGACTCCTGCTTATCCAGATTTAACTGCATGAAGCGCTGCAGCTTCCTGTAGGTGTCGGAGAGCAACCGTAGACCTACAGCACTAGGATAAAAGCCCACGCTAATGCCTAGTTTGACGGATTCACGGACATCTTTTTGCAGTTTAATCGCCACTTCGTACAAGTTAGACGGCATGTGGGGTTCCGCATTTTGGGTACCATCATCCTCTTCCCCGCCAGTGTCCCATTGAATAAGGAGGCACCATTCGCCTTCGCGCATCTGCAGAACGGAATATTCCGCTTTGTAATCCGCCAATGAATCTTGCATCACATTTCGCACAGCGAAATTCCACAGCTTTCGCTCTTGCTCTGACCACGGCAGCGACTTTTGCGAGTACTCATCCACATCGATCATCATGAACGAATACTTCATGGTTTCCAAATCTCTATTATCTATCGGAAGCAGCGTATGCGTTGAAATTTCCGTATAGTTCATGAGAACATCCTGAAGAATTTTCTCATAAGCCAAATTTTTCATTTTGCCCCATTTTTGCTGCTCCTGCTGCTTAATAGCTTTGCTTTCCCTGATTTCACAAGCCAGCTTACGAATGCAGTTTTCTAACTCTTCATAGTTAATCGGCTTCAAAATGTAATCACTAACGCCAACCCGCATGAGCGAGCGCGCATACTCGAAGTCCTGATAGCCTGTCACCATCAGCACTTTGCATACCTCGTTGATTTCACGGAGCTTTTGAACGAAAGTAATCCCATCCATCAAGGGCATCCGAATATCGCTCATCACCAAATCCGGTCCATGCAGGCTGGATAGTTCCAGTGCCTCGACCCCATTCTTGGCTGTTCCTACAATATCAATTTCCAGCTCTGTCCACGGAATAACCGCCTGTAGATTACGTAAAATGTTAGGCTCATCGTCTGCCAAAATCGCTTTTAGTTTCACAGGCCTGCCCCCTTTGTTTTGGGAATGACAATCTTTATCGTCGTCCCGTGCCCTTCCATGCTGCAAATAAACATGCCGTAATGCGTGCCGTACTGGATGCGTATGCGGTCAGCCACATTGCTGACGCCCAGACCTCTTCGCTCTTCATTCACATTTGCATCCAAAATTTCGTGAAAAGGCGTTTCCAACTCTGTTTTATAATGAAATTTCGCTAATTTCTCATTGGAGATGCCTATCCCGTTATCCGAGACATACAGCCCGATCTGCTCCCCTTCATCGAGGATTTTGATCGAGATTACGCCCATATAATCAATAGGTTCAAAGCCGTGCTGCAGCGCGTTTTCTACCAGCGGTTGGAGTGTCAGCTTCAGAATGCTGTAATCCAAAATCTCGGGGTCTGATTCAATTTCATAGCGGAATTGGTCTTCAAAGCGGAATTCCTGAATTTCGAGGTAACTCTTGAGATGATCAAGTTCTTGGTTAAGCGAAATCTCTTCCCTGCTCTCCATGCCGATCCGCAGCAAATTGCCAAGTCGATACACCATTTGACTGACTTTCTTCCCTTGGTTTTGGATCGCGAGCACATTGATGGACTCTAGCGTATTAAAAAGAAAATGCGGCTTGATTTGCGCCTGTAGCAGCATGAGCTCAGCTTTATTTTTACGATCCTGCTGGCGTTTGACTTCTTCCAGAAGGTCCTCGATTCTCACCACGAGACTATTAAAACCCCTGGCTAGCGCCGTAGTTTCATCCTTGCCGCTTTCCTCCATGCGAGTAGTCAAGTCACCGCGTTCTACCTTTTTCATGGAGTTGAGCATCCGCAGAATTAACTGAACAATGCGTCGAACAAACACTAAATTATAAACAAGCGCAAAAAATAAACAAACAAACGTAATCCCGGCGACCAGCTTCATGATCGTTTCGATTTCTCCCGCCACGTACTTCCAGGACGTTATCGATACGACGCTCCAATCCTGCACACCCATTTGATTAATATTTAAATGATAGAGAGAAACTAGACTTCTTTCATTTTGAAAATTAGCTTGAAAACTTCGGTTGCTTTGCCGCAGATCCAACTTGCCTTGCAGCAGCTGAAGCACATTGGCACCTTCCAAATGCTGCTTATTGTCATAGAAAATAAGTCCGCTCTTATTCACGAGCAAGTAACGCTTCGAGCTGTCTTCGTTCGTATTAAAAGATTTGAAAATTTGATCCAGCTCATTAAACTTAAATTTCAGCAGCATGTAGCCGAGATTGTCCATCGTCCAGAAATCTTTAACCATTCTCGCTTGATAGAACTCCCCGCGGCCGGCGCCCAGCTCCTTATATTCAGTGGGCCCCATCCACATGGGACTCCCATTCAGTTCCTTTATCTGTTCAAAAGCCGTGCTAGCCGACAATGTTTTCCATGGCAGCGCATTTCCGCTCGTTCTCCCCGCGCTGAAGGATTTGCCGGCATTGTTATAAATGACGACCGACTGAATCGGCGAATAGGTCAAAATTGAGCCGCGCAGCAGCGTATCGAACGTATTTAAATCATAGGACGATGGCGCTTCTTCATTCGGCCTGACCTCATCGATCGTTCGATAGATGCCCTGAATGCTGTCCTTGACCATCCAGAAGTCTGAGAAATAATTTGCTTCTTTGAACATGTAATAAATATTACGGGAAATCGCTTGCAGCGTAACTTCGGTTAAGTCACCATATTTCTTCTCAATTAGCTGTTGGGATACGGTATAGACGGCCGTGCCCAGCACGAACAAAGGGATAATGATAAAAAATAAAAATCCGATAAACACCTTTTTGTTCAAATTCATCGACGTTTGGTTGACCCCTTCTAACCCGAATCAGGCACCATCCTTGTGCTGGTGCCTTTACCTGCTTTTTACATTATAATTGACTCGTCATTTCGTCACCTAGGGATAGGTTTGGATGCAGGAGGGATAAAATCCTCTAATCCATATCGGAGCGAATTTCGGGCTCCACCGTGACTTCTACGTTGCCTTTAAGTGCTTTACTGATCATACATGCCTGCTCAGCCCGGTAGACAGCTCTGGTTATTTTGTCCAGTTGATCTGGGAGAGTATGAGCGGGGACGGAAATGAAAGGGCGGTGTATGATGCGGTTCACTTTCATCGCTGGACTATTTTCAACGTAAATCTCCGATTTCAGCTCAAGCGAGGTAATACCCTGGCGTTTCACCAGCATGCCGAGTGTTATGAGATAGCAGGTTGCGGCGGCGCCAATCAAGAGTTCTTCTGGATTCGTACCGATACCYGGACCGTCTAGCTGGCTTGGTACCGAAATTGGCGCAGCCAGATTACCCGCCTGAATGTGTCCTGTGCCGTCCAAACCGCCGATCCACTCTGCTTTCAAATCAAATTGATGCTCACTCATCGGTATCACTCCTTTTTAATGTTGCCGCGGATAACTCCTGAGGCTTGCTCGGCTGCWGCGCTTGCGCTTCATCTCCGCCACTTATATGCAGACCAATGACGCCTAATATGATAAGTACAATGGAGATCACCTTCAGCGTAGAAATCGACTCATTGAACCACCAAATACCAATGATTGTAATTAGCGCCGTCCCTACCCCCGACCAAATAGCATAGGCCAAAGAAACTTCAAGCTGCTTCAAAGCCAGCGTAAACAAAGTGAAGCATATGATGTAGCAAATCCCCATTACAACCGCGGGACCAATCTTTGTAAAACCAAATGACATCTTCATAGCCGTCGTGCCTATCGTTTCAAAAAGGATTGCCAGCAGCAGAAATGTCCAATTCATATTCCAAACCATTTCATCCATCCTCTACACTGATCTTATTGCTCTCATTGTAAAGGAATGGGTGGCTTTTCACCAGTTCGTTCATATGTGAAATCGAATTAAAAAACCGCCCCCGCCCTGTGATCAGGGCAAGAACGGTCTTGTTAGCGCAATGAATGAAGGCTGCTCACTTCGTGTGCCAGGCTCTTCTATAGGATTGCGAATATTGATCTCTATGAAAATGCATAATTCATGTGTTGGAATCAAAACAATGAAAGCCCTACCTCTCTTCCATCCTTGCGGCTCCAATGACCGCGCCAGTACGAATTGCTTTACAAACACCTGCTGCCGAAACACGATGACACTGCCTCGGGTTTACCATAAAATGAGCTGATTTTACTGCGTCATTGGGAGAAATATCAAACAAGGAGAGGGGGTTACTTTCTACTCGCTAATCGTCCGTATGGGGGTAAATGAGGTTTAGCCTAAAGTGTTTATATGGTTCACTTCAATCAATCTACCTAATATACACGAATGATGCGAAAGTGTCAAGACGACTACTCCCTATAAACTAGTTGTGATACTATTGGTATGGAAGTAATTATATCACTCGGCTGTGAAGCACACGCCGCTTTTCTGGATCCAGCATGGACTACTGCTGAATCTGGAGAAGCGGCTTATTTTATTTCTATTCATTGGAGGGAACCAACATGGATGAGCAATTACGCATAGCGCTAGAGAATCTCCTTGCTAACCATCTTGCGAAAAGGGATGGAGAGGGATACCGCAGACTGAAAGAGGGCCATGGCCATGCAGAACAATTATTTCTGCGACAGGTTTGGTGGCCTGCCTTTGGCAGCTTCACCGATTTGCACCCTGAGTACGAGGTGAGAGATTTTCGGGATGGGACTCGATTTCTTGACTTTGCTTTTGTGCGGCACTCCCTGAAGTTAGCCATCGAAATAGATGGTTATGGACCTCACGCTTCCCAAATCAGCCGCACCCAATTCGCCGACCAATGGACCCGCCAAAACCATCTCATCATCGACGGCTGGAAAATCCTCCGATTCTCCTATGATGATGTCAAAGCCCGCCCCCGCATGTGCGAACAAATACTGCAGCAATTCATGGGACGTTATCTGGGCTGTGAGACTCAGACGGAAATGAGGTTGAATTATGTGGAGAAGGAGGTTATTCGTTATGCACTTTCGCTGAATAGACCACTTACTCCGCAAGATGTCTGCGAAATTCTTTCGGTCAAAAACGCGAAGGCAAGACAAATTTTGAAAACAATGTTAGAAAAAAGTTTGATTCAGACTGTTGGGAAAGGTTCGCTGCGGATTCGAAAATACAGTGTAATGGCTTCGGCTCTCCAACAACTCAACCTTCATTGGTAAGTCCACATACTTAAGCTTGTTCTACAACGTTAACTTCTACTTCCCGCTCCACAGCCGCATTTTAACGTTGAAAAACATCGGCTCAGCACACTACAACTTGGATTTGGGCCTGATCCACACACTTAAGCTTGTTTTACAACGTTAACATCTACTTCCCGCTCCACAGCCGCATTTTAACGTTGAAAAACATCGGCTCAGCACAATACAACTGGGATTGGGGGCTGATCCACACACTTAAGCTTGTTTTACAACGCTAACTTCTACTTTTCGCTCTCCAGCCACACTTTAACGTTGAAAAACATCGGCTCAGCACAATACAACTGGGATTGGGGGCTGATCCACACACTTAAGCTTGTTTTACAACGCTAACTTCTACTTTTCGCTCTCCAGCCACAC
>NZ_JBFTQB010000107.1:0-10906 GCF_056398785.1 Paenibacillus sp. 01T422
ACTGATCAGTAAGAAGAGGAATACGCCGACGGCAGCCGGTACTCTCCAGCGGCCGAGCGCAGTGAGCGTCTTTCTGGCATCTTTTCCTCCTACGGTTGCATAACTCTTTCTTTTACCGATCAATCTCTGGTTGATATAGATCATTAAGGAGGAGATCCCGATAAGGATAAGACTAAGTACATAAGCGATGGATGGCATTCGGCTGTTCATGCTGTTGTAGAGCATCGTCGAGAGTGTGTAAAATTTGGTAGGAAGCCCGAGAAGAGCAGCTGTCCCAAAGTTACCCATGCTGGAAGTGAAGGTTAGCAGGAGTCCCGACAATATGGCTGGCGCAACCAATGGCATCACAATTCTCCGTAAAATGGTGAATCGGTTCGCCCCGAGCAGCTCCGCCGCTTCTTCCATATTGACGTTGATCGAACTGAAGGCAACCGCCATCAGCAAGTAGAAATACATGTATCCATGCTCGGTCAACACAATGGAGATCGGTAGGAAGCCATAAGAGAGGCTATCAGGGGGCGTTGTACCCGTCAGGTACTCGAGAATGCCTGGACTTCCGCCGATTCGATCATTCTTGAACATAATGAGCCATGCAAAGCCTTTGATCCAGGAAGGAATGATGTAAGGAATAATCAATAAAGAACCGATGAGTTTCTTGCAGGGAAGATCGGTACGTACAACGAGCCATGCCAGCACACCTCCAACCAGCAGGGACAGGATCGACACCGTAATTGCAATGCTGAACGAATGCAGCAATGGTTTATAGAAGACGGAGGCGCTAATATCGCTGTGCAAGACATGGAGCCAATGGTACAATGTCCAGTTGCCGGCAATCGAATGTGGATTTTGCCGAAGATCCTCTGGGTGCCATTTCAACGTATAGGAAAGGATCTCCCATAACGGATACGCAATGGTGTACGCCAGAAAAGCTAGCGCTATGATCCCGATCACATATACCGGGTTAGTCAAAATCATGCTCATGTAGTTCAAGAAAGCCCGCGTTCTGCCCATAACATTTCCTTCCCACACCCGTCTTTTCGATGATAGTATGACTATAAGCAAATAGTGTTAACCGAGTGTTAGAGTCAGATTAAGGTGATGTAAATTTTATTACATAAAGTTTATTAGTGTAATAAAATTATCATTTTCTGTATATTTTCAATCTATCATGCCTTATAATAGGGTTGTTGTATGGACTACAAAAGGGAGAGGAATTGCCATTGCCGAACATATTTGACTGGGAAGTTAGCAAGCTGTCACCAACTCAAAAAAACATTGCCGATTTCATTGAAAGAAATGCCAGCCAACTGCCTTACCTAACGGAAAACGACATTGCCCGAGGGGTCGGGACTAGCATTGCGTCCGTCTCTCGTTTCTGGCAATCGATAGGCTCTGCTAACTTAAAAGAGTTTAAGAGCAAACATCGGGAGCTGCATACCGTTACCCCCGCCGTAAAAATGAAAAATATTATTAACAAGTTATCGTCTGAAGATATAGTTGGGGATATGTTGGCACTGACAGCCAACTATTTGCAAGAAACATCGCTCAATTTAGTTCGCGAAGAATTCGACAAGGCTGTTGCCGTCTTGGCACAAGGAAGAAAAACGTATATATTCGCTCCTGGCCCCGCAGAAGGTCTGGGGCAGTTATTGCATTTTCGATTGAACCGCTTGGGGATTCCGAGCGAAACGATCGAAAAAAGTGGAGCTCAATTATTCGAATCTATCCTTCAGCTTAAAGAGCAAGATGTCATCGTGATCTTCGGTTTCTTCTCTCTCATTGCGGAGATTAAGGTTATTCTGGATTATGCCTCTGAGTTGAAGTGTACGACCATTGTCATTACGGACCGCCTGGTCTCCGATCTCAATGCTCAAGCCAACATCTTGCTCTACGCTTATCGCGGGCAGATCGGAGATTTCCATCCGATGGTAGCGCCAACCGCCGTGGTTGAGAGCCTCGTACTCGCTGTCGGGCAACATATTGAAGCACAAGCGTTAACGCATCTGAATCGTCTCCAAACCTTGCGTCACCGGTATTCGAATTATATTCCGTATTAAATGAACGAAAGTGCACCCGGTACCGGGTGCACTTTTGTTATAAGAATACCTCTATCGCGATCATTGATGAGCAAGTTAGCAGCGATGCGCTCCACTCATACATAACGGACACCAGAGTCGTTAATAGATCAATAAACAACCAAATTACACTCGGAAAACGTGAATAGCTGCATTGGAGTCCGTTAGCATGTAGAAAAGCTTTATTCCCATCGAATAAAGCCTGCTGTGTCCGTTAGCGAAGCAAGCGGTGCGAAAGCCGCTCAGTCATTCATCTAAACGAAAAGTTGCGACGCGCTTTTGGAATAATTAGTTAAATTTTCATGCTCGTACTAGTTCATATATCCAACCTTTTCCAACTAGATTTGAATCTAATATATAGTGGAAAGGTGGAGGATGTGTGATGAACTTAGAAGAGCTCAAACGAACAACGTACGATTTAATTGCTAGCTTGGGTCAAAACTGTGATCCGGCAGGTCACCTCAGGAGACACAAGTTAAGAAAATTTTCAATGCCTATGGATTGGGTTATTTCTATTTCACTTACCGATGTAAATAGGTTATTAGCGAATAAATTCCAGGGATTTATGGATCTCCCCAACTTGCAAGTAGTAGAGGGCAGTTCACAGTATGTCGATGAATTTTCTGCCGTTGTTCAGAAAATGCCCTCCTATTTCATCAAAGACATGCGCTATAATGTGACTTCTGTTCATGACTTTCCCATTGTTCCCAATCAAAGTTGGCACTACACTTATCACGTTTATAAAGCAAAATTGAACATGCGCATTCGACGGTTTTTAGAAGAATCCGCGAAGTCTGAATCCTCACTTTATGTTAGACTCCTTGCTACTTATGACCAAGCAACTGAATTGCAAGCTGTTCTGCGAAAATTTACAAATGGTGATTTCACAATACTTATCGTTAATCCTATTGCAAACCTACAACGAGTCACTGAGTTAGATTGGGGATTGGAGCATGTCTGCGTTGTTGAAATTCCAAGTACAAACAACTTGAAAGACTGGGATTCTATCTTAAATGGCATTAAGATAAAGCCTTAGTAATCCGACACTGTTTCTTCATATCCCCTAGGCTCTATCATAGAAAACCGCGGCTCCTTTGGATCGCGGTTTTTCATTATGTAATTGCCCTCCTCCTGATCAAGAAAGAACTACAGGGCGCTATTTCTAACAAATCGGCTATTTCAGGGTCTAGAGGGATCTACAGGGTCTTATTTGCTCTGAATCGCTTGGATTCAACCAGATTTGATGAAATAGAGAACCATAGTTCCCACTAAACGGTAAAACAATTGGTTTTCGAGAAAATAGAGGATCACTGTTCCTCCCTATCGAGATAGCTACGTATTTTGACAGGAAGATCTTCCCCTCGAAGTCTTGATTTAGTGTATTTCTACTAAGCTATGATTGATATCATAGACATGCTAGATTATAATACAATCTTGGAATGTTACATTAAACAAAAGGACTGGATGACATGCTTACAAATAGCCCCGAATATTGGATTTCCAAACTTGAGCTCGAAGCGCACCCCGAGGGCGGTTATTATAAACGAACTTTTCAAGCGGAAGAAAAGATCACGGATCAAGAATTGTCCGTCCGATTCAATGGTTCACGATTGTTGTATACTAGTATCTACTTTCTCCTTCAATCTCATGATGTCTCGCATTTCCATCGGTTGAAGTCGGATGAGTTGTGGTATTTTCATGCCGGAAGCCCGCTCACGATTCATGTCATTCACGAGGATGGCACCTATGAGGAAGTTAAACTAGGCATTCATTTGGAAAATGGAGAAATCCCCCAATATTTAGTGCCAAAAAACTGTATTTTCGGATCCTCGGTCATGGAAAAAAATACGTTTTCGCTTGTCGGATGCATGGTATCACCTGGATTTGATTTTCAGGATTTCGAACTATTTTCGCAGGAAGAGCTGCTTAAACAATATCCGCAACACAAAGATGTCATCAAAAAGTTAGCCTATGAACTGCTTCCTGTCTAAGGGAAGGCGAATACAACACGTCGATGTGACGTGTTTTTATTTTTGCCGATATTTGTTGTAGAATGACAGTATCAAATAAGACCTTTGGGGAATAGCTATCCGATTGGAGAAAATCATGATCTATCAAAATTTAGAAGAATGCCTCATTGATTTAGAGAATAACGGACATTTGGTTCGCATTCATGAAGAAGTTGATCCTGAGCTAGAGATGGCAGCCATTCATATGAAGGTTCATGCAGCTGGCGGCCCGGCCTTATTATTCGAGAATGTCAAAGGTTCGAAGTTTCGCGCGGTATCTAACCTTTTTGGCACAGTTGAGCGCAGCAAATTTATTTTTCGGGATACGTGGGAAGGCGTCCAGAAAGTAATCTCTTTGCGAAGCGATCCGATGAAAGCAATGAAAAGCCCTCTGAAACATTTCGGAACGGGGCTCGCCGCGTGGAAAGCACTGCCGCTCCAAGTAAATGGCGGTCTACCGGCTACTTTTGAAGAAGTCAGCATAGCAGATCTCCCTCTTATTAAACACTGGCCAGATGATGGCGGGGCCTTCGTCACGTTACCTCAGGTGTACTCCGAAGATCCGGAGAAGCCGGGAATTATGAATTCCAATCTGGGAATGTACCGGATTCAGCTGAGCGGAAACGAGTATGAATTGAATAAGGAGATCGGCCTGCATTATCAGATTCATCGCGGCATCGGCGTGCACCAAGACAAAGCAACCAAGCAGGGACTGCCTCTAAAAGTTAGTATCTTCATTGGCGGACCACCGGCACATACGCTGTCAGCTGTAATGCCTCTTCCGGAGGGCATGAGTGAGATCACTTTCGCTGGCTTGCTTTCAGGACGCCGGTTCCGTTATAGCTATATCGATGGATACTGCATTAGCCATGATGCTGATTTCGTTATCACCGGGGACATATACCCTGGCGAAACGAAGCCGGAAGGCCCTTTCGGCGATCATTTGGGCTATTACAGCTTGACGCATCCTTTTCCTCTCATGAGAGTTCACAACGTATATGCTAAGAAAAATGCCGTCTTTCCCTTTACTGTCGTTGGCAGACCCCCTCAAGAGGATACGGCATTCGGTGCCTTGATCCATGAATTAACCGGGGACGCGATCAAGCAAGAAATCCCAGGCGTCAAAGAAGTGCATGCCGTCGATGCTGCCGGGGTGCATCCGTTGCTCTTCGCAATCGGCAGTGAACGGTATACGCCTTATCAACAAGTAAAACAACCGGCAGAGCTGCTCACAATTGCGAATCGAATTCTAGGAACGGGACAAGTGAGCTTAGCCAAGTATTTATTCATTACGGCAGAGGAGAGCCAGCCTCTGGATTCTCATGACGTCGAGCATTTTTTAACTTACATTTTAGCTAGAATGGATCTTCATCGTGACCTTCATTTCCAGACAAATACGACCATCGATACGCTCGATTACTCTGGTACTGGGCTTAATACCGGAAGTAAGGTTGTTTTTGCAGCAGTCGGTGATATCAAAAGAGAGTTGTGCCAAGAAGTGCCTGACGCTTTCAATGATATAACGGGAATAGAACATGCTCATCTGGTCATGCCGGGAATCGTTGCGATTCAGATTTCTGAATTTATAAGTTACCGTGATACGCAAAAGGAAATGAAAGATTTGTGCGAGGCTATCGGAGCAAAAGGCCCGCTTCCAACTTGTCCGTTGATCATCGTTTGTGACAACAGCCAATTTATGAGTGAGTCCATTGACAATTTCGTTTGGGGTACATTTACACGCAGCAACCCCTCCCATGATATTTATGGGGTGAATAGTTATTACGAGAATAAGCATTGGGCTTGCGATAATATCGTGATTGATGCCCGCATCAAACCGCATCAAGCCCCTCCATTAATACCAGACCCAACGGTTGAGAACAACATTATGCGATTCTTCGCCGATGGCGCCAGTTTAGGCAGCTTACACAAATAAGATTGGATTTCAGTCACAGCAAAAAGCAGCATCACAACCAATCAGGTTGTGGTGCTATTTTCATTCGGAGCTTAGCGGCAAAGGAAAAGCAATAAAACCGTCGAACATACTAACAAAAGCTATTTAAGCGCTGCATTGACGGCGCAGAACGGTGGTTACAGATCAATGTCTGGGACACTTTTATCCACTAAACTTCATATCCCCCCTCTGCGGCCTAAAATGGTTTTTCGCACCCGTCTGATTGAAAGGCTTAATGAGGGTCTGCACCGCAAACTGACCCTCCTATCAGCCTCTGCCGGGTTTGGTAAAACCCTGCTCGTCAGCGAATGGCTTGCCAGCTGCAAGCGGCCTGCAGCCTGGGTGTCGATCGATGGGAGCGATAATGACCCCACACGTTTCCTAACTTATCTGTCGGCAGCACTTCAGAGCATTGGAGCGAACATTGGCGAAGGTTTGTTAGATGCACTCCAAGCCCCTCATCCTCCGCCTGTTGAGTCGATACTGACCGTGCTGCTCAATGAAATTAGCAGTATTCCGCACCAATCTATCCTCGTGCTTGATGATTATCATTTAATTGATGCAGACTCGGTACACCAAGCGCTCATTTATCTCCTTGAGCACCTGCCTCCACAGATGCATCTGGTTATCACCACACGTGAAGATCCGCCACTTCCGCTAGCTCGGCTGAGAGTGCGTGGGCAATTGACTGAGCTGCGCGCTGCTGACTTACGCTTCAATCTTTCGGAAGCCGCTGACTTCCTCAACCAAACGATGGGGCTGAACCTCTCATCCGAAAATGTGGCCCTGCTGGAATCACGCACAGAAGGCTGGGTTGCTGGTCTGCAATTAGCCGCGATTTCCATGGAGGGGCTACATGATGCCACCCGCTTCATCAAGTCTTTCACCGGCAGTCACCGCTTCATTCTTGATTATTTGGTTGAAGAGGTGCTGCACAACCAATCCGAAAGCGTTCAGATATTTTTGCTGCACACGTCGATTCTCGATCGCTTGTGTGCTCCACTCTGTGATGCCGTTATGCGCCTTGCTCCCTCATCTTCCAGTCATGAAACTTTGAAAAGGCTTGAGCAAGCCAACCTTTTCCTTATTCCGCTGGACAACGAGCGGCGTTGGTTCCGTTATCACCATCTTTTTGCTGAATTATTGCGAAAGCGGCTGCAACAGCATACTTCAACAACTGGAGAAAATATCGAAGCCGAACTGCACCTTCGTGCGAGTAGGTGGTACGAGGAAAATGGGCTGGAGCTTGAAGCTTTTCATCATGCTGCTGCCGCCAAACATATAGATCATGCTGCCCGTTTGGTGGAAGGTAACGGGGTTCCCCTGCATTTTCGAGGTATGATGTCCCCAGTATTGAATTGGCTGGCTTCATTGCCAGCAACTGTGCTGGAAGATAGACCTTCTTTGTTAGTTATGTATGCCTCGGCTTTAGTATTTACGGGACAAAATAACAACGTGGAACAAAAATTGCAGACAGCTGAAAAAGCACTAAAAAAAGTCGAGACAGACGACAAGTCGCGTGACCTTGCAGGACAAATCGCCTCTATAAGGGCTATGTTGGCTATCCCCCAATATCAAAGTAACATCATCCTCACCCAGTCACTCCTAGCTTTGGAATTACTGCATCCTGATAACTTGCCGGTCCGTGCTGCCGCTGCCTGGACGCTTGGTTTGGCTTATCAGCTTCTAGGAGACCGTCCCGCAGCAAGCCGGGCGTATAGGGATGTCATCTCTTTCGGCCAATCGACGCCATCGATCATGATCACTATCGCAGCTACAACAGGCCTTGGCAGCATCCAAGAAGCAGACAGCCAGCTTGWTCTGGCAGCTGAGTCTTACGAGCGAGTGATCCAGTTAGCAGGGGAACCTCCTCTCCCAGCGGCTTGCGAAGCGCAGCTAGGACTAGCTCGCATTTGCTACGAATGGAACGAGCTGGACGCCGCTGAATGGCACGGACGACAGAGCATCCAATTAGCTAAGCAAGTAGAAAGTGTAGACACCTACGCTTTATGTGAATTGTTGTTCACCCGGCTCAAGCTCGCCCAAGGGGATATGGCTGGTGCTGCCGCTAGCTTGGCCAGAGCGGATCAGTACGTTCGTAAGCATAACTTCGTATCTCGGATGCCTGATATTGCTGCTGCACAAGTGCTTATACAGCTTCATCAGGGCAATCTAGCAGCAGCTGCCCAGCTGGCACATTCACAGGAACTCCCCATCTGCCAAGTCCGGGTTCAATTGGCCTTAGGTGATGCGGCAGCTGCACTAGCCTTGTTGGAGCCGTTACGTCTGCACACCGAAGAAAATGGCTCGCTAGATGAGCGGCTCAAGGTAATGGCCCTGCAAGTGGCTGCGCTGCATGCTAATGGCGACAAACCAGAGGCAGCGGCCCTACTTGTTGAAGTGCTGAAGCTGGCAGAGCCTGGCGGCTACATTCGACTTCTTGTAGACGAAGGCATTCCTCTCGCGGAACTGGTCTGTGAAGCTCAACCGAATGGGATCATGCCGGACTATCTGAGCAAACTACTAGCTTCTTCCGAAGCGATGGAACAGTTTGACGCTGACAATGCCTACTTGCCCCCTACTCAGCCTAAACAGGGCCTTATAGAGCCATTAAGTGTACGCGAGTTAAAAGTGCTCGAGCTCATTGCTTTGGGACTCTCGAACCGTGAGATTAGCGAGCGGCTTTTCGTCGCTTTGAGTACAGTAAAAGGGCATAATCAACGAATTTTTGATAAGCTCCAAGTCAAAAGGCGCACTGAAGCGATTGCTCGCGCCCGCGAGTTAGGTCTGTTCCACTAGCCAACAACAATACCTCAAAACAATACTTTAGTAGCTACACAGGGATACCTGCTTGTAGCTATATTGTTTGTAGACTACGCAAGAGGCACATCCGATTAACATGAGGTGGCCGAATCTGCGTGATCGTGGAGGAGATCTTATGAAAGCAATCATAACGACAAAATATGGATCACCCGACGTGCTTCGACTTAGTGAAGTTGATAAACCTATTCCGAAGGATCATGAAATATTGATCAAAATACATGCGACGGTCGTCACACCAGCAGACTGTGCTTTTCGAAAGGCTGACCCTTTCATGACAAGATTGTTCAGCGGTCTGACCAAACCTAATTGTATACCAGGCTTTGAGCTAGCCGGGGAAATTGAGGACGTAGGCGGCGGTGTTATTCTTTTCAAAAAAGGTGATCAGGTATTTGGAACGGCTGGCACTGGTTTCGGCGCTCATGCTGAATACAAATGCCTCCCGGAAACCGGCGTGGTATTCGCTAAACCAACGAATATGACCTACGCAGATGCCGTCGCTGTCTGTGATGGAGGCTTAACGGCCTTGTCATTCCTTAGAGATATTGGCAACATTCAGCGTGGACAGCAAATTCTAATCAATGGTGCTTCTGGCGCGGTTGGTGCCTATGGAGTACAGCTTGCCAAGTACTATGGAGCAGAAGTTACTGCGGTATGCAGCGGGGCTAATGTGGAATTAGTCAAATCGCTGGGAGCCGATCATGTTATTGATTATACAAAAGAGGACTTTGCTCTAAACAGCCATACCTACGATATTATATTTGATGCTGTGGGCAAAAGTTCATTTTCACGCTGCAAAAGCTCGCTTAAGCAAAATGGCAGCTATCTGTCTGCGGTCCCTTCGCTCGCTATCCTGCTTCAGATGGTGTGGACAGCAAAGGTTGGCACCAAGAGAGCTTATTTTGCAGCTACTGGACTCAAGCAAAAGAAAGAAAACCTTACTTTTCTCAAAGAGCTAGCCGAAGCGGAGCAAATCGTATCCGTCATAGACAGACGCTATTCCCTGGAACAAATTTCCGAAGCTCACCGATATGTGGATACTGGGCATAAAAAAGGCAATGTCGTCATCACAGTGGGATAAAGCGAATCCAAACTAGAAAACCTAACCTGAAATGAGATTCATGTCAGGAGCAAATAGTCAAGGAAAAACCAACTTATCAAGGACCAAATGTAACTCGCAATATAAAAACTACGAATCATAAAATTATCCCTGTTCTCCCTTCAATAAATATGGTAGATTGATTGTATCATCCATTGGAGGTAAATCACTTTGAAAGCAGTCACCGAGAAGCTCATAAAGCAGCATCAATCCTTTTTGTCTGACAACCCCAATGAACTTTCAAATTATGGATCAATCTATGAACATATGCTTTATTACTTCACAAGCGTGCTAGGCATTGATGAGCAGCAAGCTTTGTATACCATACAAGATTTTAAATCCGATATTTCCTGTGATATAGGTAAGAATATCGTGCAGTCCAAGGTGAATTTGTAGCCATTAGTCGCAAGGAACTTCGCTAGTGCAAAGGAGACATGTTAATGACGAAAGAATTTTGGCTCAACTTGCCGGTCAAGGACCTGCAGAAATCAAAAGAATTTTTCGCCCAACTTGGATTCACTTTTCATCCACGGCACGAGCATAGCGAGGAACTGGCTGGTATGTTTGTCGGACATAGCCCGGTCATTATTATGTTATTCCCAGAATCGGCTTTCCAAGGCTTTACGAATAATGAGATCGCTGATACAACGAAAGGCACGGAGATGCTGATTTCTTTTGATGCGGAGAGCAGAGAAGAAGTCGACGAAGTGCTGGCCAAAGCCGTCAAAGCAGGCGGCACCATCTATGGCAAGCCTACGGATCAAGGCTGGATGTACGGCGGCGGGTTCATTGATTTGGACGGCCATCGCTGGAATGTGCTGTACATGGATCAGAGCAAAATGCCGCAGGCGTAAGCCGCCTCGGAGTTACGGAATCCCTTGAGGTTATGCCTCGAGGGATTTTTTTGATATAACAAGTAAATAGAGAGGTGTGATCTCATTGAACGTTCTTC
>NZ_JBFTQB010000108.1:0-21288 GCF_056398785.1 Paenibacillus sp. 01T422
ACTTGGATGAGGCCAAATTCTCCCGTGCTTTTTTGGGCCTTTTCATCATCTAAGTTGAGAATAACCGTTTTGATAGCCTGATATCCGCTGCTAGGGTTGCCTGAAGCCTGCGGCTCAGGTGATGCGGACGGAAAAGGCGTCGGAGATGGCGATGGCGATGGGAGGGAAGGCTGTACTTCTTTTTTCTTCAGCGAAATGCCGAGGTCAGCATCGAAAGAAACATCGTATCCGGTTGCTTCGCCGAGAGCACGTACCGGCAAATAAGAAGTACCGTCTACAACGATAGCCGGAGTTGCCAATGTTTTGCCTTCAATCTGGAAGGGGAAAGCTCCCTGGATTGTTTTGCCTATTAAACTAGTAATTTCTTCTGCATGCGCAGATAGAGTTGTAGCCAAGAGAAAACCGGCGATACCGCCGATCATATACTTTTTCAATTGATGCACCGCCTTTTGTACAAAATGGACTTAAATATGCTTGCTCTATTTATCATTATACGGCGTTATTGCGAAAAGAGCGCGGAGTCGTGCCAACGATTTTTTTAAAGGCACGGCCAAAATAAGAAAAGCTGTTAAATCCGACGGCTTCGGATATTTCAGTTATCGGCATATTGGTGTTCGCAAGCAGACGTTTGGCATGATGAATGCGGGTATGATTCAGGAAATCTGTAATCGTGAGTCCGACTGTCTTTTTAAACAAATGGCAGAGATAGTAGGGATTAATGAACAGATCCTGGGCCAGTTTGTCCAAAGGGATGTCCGCATTGAAATTTTTGGATAAGTATTTGACGGCTTCTTCAATTTTGGGATTAATCGTATTGCGAGCAATCGGTTCAAGCTCTTGCTCTTCGCCGTTAAAGACAATGCGATCGATCTCCAGCAGCAATTGATTCAAATAAATGCGCATGGCCAAATAATCGCCTGTGTTAAGCCGCGCGTACTCCTCATGAAGCCGCTCCAGCAAATAGTCAAAATGACGCAGCCGCTCGCCGCTCAATCGAATGTGCCGGTGTTGATTCAGGCGATCGAATACTCTCAGAAAGCGGTCCCTGATTTCCGGCTCAAGGAGCTCGGGCAGAAAGTGTATGGCGGAACGCGTGCTCGGCATTTGCAGCTTGGGCGAGCTTTTATGCGATTCCAGAGCACTGATCAGGATCAAATCATTGCCTTCCAACGGATAGATATTCTCCTCAATGAGAAAATACCCGCTGCCTTCATGAAACAAATAAATTTCATAACCGGCATGCGAATGAAAATTCATGTAAAAGTTTTTTTCAGTTTCCTTAAATTTCATGTGAATGGGTAATTCTAGCAATTTATTGTTTACGAAAAGGTCTGTTGATTGATAGGCCTGATCCGCCATAGGGCAATCCTCCTCTAGAAGTATGCGCTCTCATGTATTTTAAAACGAAAAAAAGAAGAAAGCAATATTGGTATGGTTTTACGCAATTGATCGAGAGATTTGCATCTGTTTTCATACTATACTTGGTCATATACCGCTAATCATAAGTTTTGGAGGTGCGAAACAGAATTAGGCGGCACACAACCAGAGGAGTGGGATCGAGAAATGGCTGTTGCAAACAAAGAAGACATTAAAAACGCAGCTGAGCGTGTTTATCGTTATATGACAGAAAGTGACTCCAGCGATTGGGGAATGAATATTCATGCTTGGGATTGGGTTCCCGGCGTCGGAGTGATTGCACTGCTTCATTATTACGATCAGACAGGTGAAGAGGAAGTCCTTGACTATTTGATTAAGTGGGTCGAACACAATCAAGAAAAAGCAGGTCGTACGAATGTTATCAATTCGATGGCGCCGTTTGCCATATTTCCTCGTTTGTACCAACAAACGAATGTGTCCTACTATCTGGATCAGGCAAAGCAAATTTCGAAGTGGATGATCGAAGAAGCACCACGAACGAGGGAAGGCGCATTCGAGCATACGGTGACGGAGAAGGACAGCTTCCCTGAGCAGGTATGGGCTGACACCGTCTTCATGGCTGTATTGCTGCTGGCACGAACAGCGAAGCTAACAAAAGATGCTGATCTTGCTGCGCAAGCGCTCGAACAGGTGAACATCCATCTGCGGCTGTTGCAGGATAAGGAAACAGGCGTGTTGTTCCACGGTTGGAACTGCGTCCAAAGTGACCATCTGTCTGCAGCTAGATGGACGCGTGCGAACGCGTGGGTGTGTGTAGCTGTTCCAGAAATTATTGCGGAGATTTCAGAACTCATTGCAATTCCGGCAGAGATTGGCTTAAACTACAAACGAATGATCGATGGACTTATCACGTACCAGAACGAGCAAGGCTTATGGCACACAGTGATGGATCAAGCTGAATTCTACCATGAAACATCGGGCAGTGCGGGTATTGCCTGCGGCATTATGCTGGCGATTCGCAGAGGTTTGCTGGATGAAAGCTATCAAGATTTCGTCGTGAAAGCGCTAAATGGCGTGTTGGCGAATATTCATGCTAGCGGTGAAGTAGGCAGCGTTTCCGGAGGTACGCCGATCATGCCGACGATCGAGGCTTATCAAACTATTGAGCGAATACCGACTCTGTACGGTCAAGGGCTGGTACTTATGCTGCTGGTGGAGTGCTTCGGTCTTGCGTAAACGAATTTATGTTATGGAGGGTTAGGCATGAACGTTCGGACTTCTGAGGCAGCAATAACCAGCCCCCGAAAAAACTCATTACTTCGCAGCATGTACCGCTACCGCAGGCTGTATGTACTGGCGCTTCCCGGCATTGTGTACTTCCTGGTATTTCATTACTTACCGATGTGGGGCGTATTGATCGCGTTTCAAGATTACAGCCCGTTTCAAGGCTTTTTTGCCAGCGAATGGGTCGGTTTAATGACAATCGTGCTGCAAAATATTTGGAAGGAAACCGGCTGGGGAACCATCATCTTTCTTGCCGCATTAAGCAGTGTTTCGCCTGAGCTTTACGAAGCCGCTGTTATGGATGGAGCGAGCCGCTGGCGACAGTTGTGGAACATTACGCTTCCGACGATTCGTCCGACGATTATCATGATGCTGCTGCTGCAGCTTGGTCATATTTTAAATACCGGTTTCGAGCAAATCTTCTTGATGTTGAACCCGCTCGTACTGGAAGTGGGAGACGTATTTGCGACTTATGTTTACAGGGAAGGGATTCTGCAGGGCGACTTCAGCTTTGCTTCTGCGGCTGGGTTGTTTAACTCACTCGTTGGCTTAATCCTGATTCTCGGCGCAAATAAACTCACCAAAAAACTAGGCGAAGAAGGGATCTTCTAGAGAGGTGAAACCATGAGATTTAAACGAACCTTTGGCGAGGTCGTGTTTGATCGGTTCAATTATGTTTTGCTTGCACTTGCCTCCGTCATTATGCTGCTCCCGTTTGTGAACGTGCTAGCTTCCTCGCTTTCGAGCGGTGTGGAGTTGAGTAGGGGTGGCCTTGTCCTATGGCCTCGAGGTTGGTCGCTGGAAGCTTACTCCTACATTATCAGGCAAGGGGATTTAGTGAGGTCGCTGGGCATTACCGTGTTCATTACGGTGTTAGGCACGTTGTTGAATTTAATTGTAACATTTACACTCGCATATGCGCTTTCCAAATCACGACTGCCTTTCCGCAATCCAATACTGATGCTGGTTTTCTTCACAACCTTGTTCAGCGGAGGTATGATTCCGACTTTCATTCTGATTAAGAGTCTTGGCATGCTTGACAGCCTGTGGTCGCTAATTATTCCCGGTGCGGCAAGTGCTTTTAACGTCATCATTGTCAAATCGTTCATGCAAGCGATTCCTGAAAGCCTTGAAGAGTCTGCGACGATTGATGGCTGCACGGAGTATGGAACGTTTTTCCGTATCGTTCTGCCGATTTCGATGCCCATTGTAGCGACAATGATTTTGTTCTATGCAGTTGGACATTGGAACGAATTTTTCCAGGCTATCCTTTACATCAATTCACCTGCCAAATGGCCGATGCAAGTATTTTTGCGCCAAGTTTTGTTAGTACTAAGCTCCTCGGAGCTTAATTCATCCATGATCGATCAAGATCAAATGACGCAGCTGGCCGAGCCTATTAAAATGGCAATGGTCATTGTCGCAACCGTGCCAATCGTAATCGTATATCCCTTTTTGCAAAAATACTTTGTAAAGGGCGTCATGATCGGCTCAATTAAGGGTTAAAGCTTCTACACCTGTCACTTTTCTAATCTAAGGGGGATTCGAAATGAAAGCATTTACACAGAAAACACTTTATACCTGTTTCACCGTTGTAATTGGAAGCACACTGATCTTATCCGGCTGCGGCAAGTCCGACTCATCTTCTACAGGAAGCTCTGCGAATGGCGCAGCTTCCGCAGCACCATCCAAGCCGGTGCCATTTACGTTTTCGATGAACGTAAACACCGTCCCAGATGTTGAGAATAATGAGGGCATCAAGTGGTTGAATCAAAAGTTTAATATGGATCTGAAGTTCATGCCGATTCCAAATTCGAATTTCCAGGAAAAATTCAATGCCATGGTTGCCTCCGGTGAAATACCGGACGTGTTTACCTTTAACTTTGACGCGACGGCGGTAAGGCTGATTAAACAAGGTGCCGTAGCTCCGCTGGATGACATCATTGCGAAATATCCTAACTTGAAATATACGAAGTCGCACTATGACAATGTGAGCTATAACGGAAAAGTGTACGGGATTCCGATTGCTCGCTCGCTGCTCTCCGCTCCGAATGCTCCTCTGATTCGTCAGGATTGGCTGGATAAGCTGAAGCTGCCGGTGCCAAAGACGCTGGATGAGCTGTACACGACGATGCAAGCGATGACGAACAATGACCCGGATGGCAATGGTAAAAAGGATACGTACGGCCTTCAGCTCGGCGAGATTACGGGACGCGTGGCTGACTTCAACGGTCGTGAGTTCTGGGGAGCGGCAGATTTACTCTACAGCTTCGGTCTAGATGGTTCCGGTTGGGTGCAGAAGGATGGCCAGCTTGTCATGAATGAGACGCTGCCTGAGTACAAAACGTATCTTGACTGGTTGAAAAAGTCGATCAGCGAAGGCCTGATAGATCCCGACTTTGCTTTGAACAAAGCGAATCAGGCGCAGGATAAATTCTTTAAAAACGGTAAAAGCGGGATTACCTTTGATTTCGTTTCCAATATACGTAACTTTACTTCGAACGTTGCCAAAACGACACCTGGCGCAAAATTGACTGCGTTCGATCCACCAGTAGGCCCAACAGGCAAAAGCGGCGTCGTATCTGGCCCGGGTAACGTTGGCGCAATTTTTATTAGCGCGAATGCGGCGAAGGATGCCAACAAAGTCAAAGCCATTATGCAATGGCTGGATTATGGCCCATCCAAAGACAATGGCTACGTTGTAGGCAGCGTACAGAAATTCAACAAGCTGCAAAACTATGGCTTGGAGGGCGTCACTTTCAAAACAAATGCCGACGGCAACGTAGAAGTGACTGATAAGGATAAGCTTCAAAAGCTTGGCGGTGGCTACATTTTGCCGACTCAAGCGCTGCCTATTCCAGAGAACACGAACTACACGAAAGATTCCGATGACCCAGAATCGTTAAAGGTGGCAATTGCTGCTAACGACATTTTGATCAAGCATTTGAAGGCGAGTCCAATCGCAGGTCTGCAATCGCCAACTGAACAAAATACGCCAGATATGTACATGGACCTTGTGAAAGCGAAGTTGAAGTATGTGATGGGGCAATTAAGTGTTGCGGAGTGGGATCAAAGCTTGAAAACGTTCATGGATAAAAACGGCACGAAAGTGACGCAAGAATACAATGAAGCGCTGAAAAACGCGAAAAAGTAAAATAAGCCAGCCCCCGGTTCTCGGGGGATTTTTTACAAGTGAATTTTCACGAAGGAAGGGCCGTCCGAATGAGCCAACAAGCCATCCAACAGCTGTATAACGAGATTGTTCAAAAGCAATGGAACAGTTTTGACTTGCAAGCACTTGCACTCAAGACAAGAAGAGGACCCGCATACAATTATCACACGAATGTGCGAAATGCCGAGGTTCATATGATTCGGGAAACGTTTTATTTCGCGCTCACGCTGCTCGACAGGCAGGCTGAAGGTGATTGTGAGCTTGCAGCCCGCATCATTGACCGCTTGCTTGATTATCAAGTGCGGGACCCTAAGCATCCTTATTACGGCATTTGGCCCTATTACATGGAAGAGTCAATTGATGAAATGGCATCGCCGGATCGAAACTGGGCCGACTTCTGCGGCAAAGCGCTGATCCAAGCTTATGTTGACCATGCGGATAAACTRCCTGCTGCGCTTCATAAGAAGATCAAAACTTCGCTGGAAGCTGCTGCGCACTTGATTATGAAGCGAAATGTCTTGCCTTCTTACACGAATATTTGCGTTATGGGGACTTATGTTGCCCTTCTGGCCGGCGAAGTGCTGGGCAATACGGAACTGTTCGTTTACGGGCGAAACAAGCTAGAGATGCTGCACGAGTACTGCACCTATCATGGCGCCTTCACGGAGTACAACAGCCCGACTTATACGGTCGTTGCCGTTGAGGATCTGTCGCTGATGCTCCGACATATACGTGACCATGCGAGTCTGGCGATGATTCGTGAGTTGCATAAAATGGCATGGGCATCGATTGCGGAGCATTATCATGTACCGACTCAGCAGTGGGCTGGCGCACATAGCCGTTCCTACGAAACGCTGCAAGGCAAGCAGTTCCTGTCCTTTCTGCAGCTTGCCGGTCAGGGGAGGCTGCAGCTTATAGCAGATGAGGAGCTGGACATTCATGCGCTATGGGCACGCGTAGGTCTTCACATGCCGGATATCTATGTTCCGTATTTTACATCAGAGCGTGCGACAAGCTTTTCACAGAAGGTTATTGTTCAAGGGGACACTCCGGTAATCGCGTCTTCCTACATGACACCTGATTTCACACTTGGTTCCTTCAATCATTGCGATTTATGGAATCAACGCAGACCTCTGACCGCCTATTGGGGAACAGCGGATAGCGCTGCAGCATTACGATTCCGCTGTCTGCATGACGGTTATGATTTCAGTTCAGGCTTACTGCACACCGTTCAACAGCGTGGGCTATTGCTAGGAATCGCGAATATCTGCTCCAATCACGGCGATAAGCATTTTACACTCGATACCATTGATGGGGAAATTGAGGCTGAATCACTGCTGTTCCGTTATGAGTTCAGTGGGGATCGAAGCCAGCTCGTTCTGCCGAATGAGCTGAACATTGGTCAGCCTATGTTTATAAGCACATCAACGGCAACGATTGGTTTGATCATCTCAGCTTGCAGCTTCGGGGATTACTCGCCAACACTTCGCGTAAAAGAAGAAGAAGCGGTAACATCGCTTGAAATTGTGCTCTATGAAGGCGAGAAGCGTGAGTTGAAGTTATCTGATCTCAACGAAGCATATCTTGCGTTTGTGCTGTTGCTGGAACGTAGCGATTGTCCGGAGCAGGAGATTATAGCTAAATTGAAGAACGCAGCCTCATTAAGCCATGAAGGAAAGCGGCAGTTGGTCTATGAAGATGCGGTGAAAAAATTGAAGGTAGAAGTGCCGAACGGTGTACGTCCATTCCGCGAATCGATGCAGCAGGCAATCTGTAGCAAGGAATTGAAGATTGAGGCTGGGGCGCCTATCTGGTCGGTTTGAAAGGAGGAGCGGTCTTCGCTCTGATCTAAAAATGAAAGCGCATTCAACAATAGGGAGGTATTTATGCAAATGTTTGTAAAGCGTGCTCGAAGCTTGCGTTGGAAATCGCTTGTGTTGGCTTCAATACTTACTGTCTCTGCTGGCGGCCAGTCCGTTCTTGCAGCAGATCTGTCGCCTATGACTCCAGATACGCCAATCTATTATGATCGTGTCGACAATGTGTATCCGGATCTGGCGAAAAGTGAAACGATGTTGAACTTTTTCCAACAAAATCTAATCGCCAATCAACAGCCTGACGGAAGGTTCGATAATTATCCGCAAAAGGTGTACGTCTCTGGCACGAATCTGACGGCGGGCAACATGACCGGAAATTACGGATTTGAACAAGGGGACACGGCACTCCCTGAAGGATGGTTGGTGACAAACGGATCTGGTGGAACACCAAGTCAAGTGAATGTTGACTGGCAAGCAGATTTGTCCTCCGCACTGGAGGGAAAGCGTTATGTGGAAATGTCGGCTTCAACGGCAGCCAGCGCTGCTATCGTACAGGAGATTACTAATCCGGTTCATGTGATGGTTGATTATTCGACCTCAGCTGATGTGACGTTGCAACCAGGGAGCTTAATGATTTTCAGCGCATTCTACAAAGCGGATCAAGCGACCGTCGCGCCAGGCGGGCAAGGGGTTTATGGCAAAGTGACGTTTGTTGACGGCAACGGGCAACCGATTGGAAGCTCATCTATTTTCCAAGGCAAGAGTGGTTTGGCAGGATGGCAGGAAATTCGTGGACTCGTCACAGTACCTTCGGTACAGCCAGCGGGCATCTACGTCCAAGCGGGAATGGATGCAACCCAAGGAACCGTCCAATGGGATGGCATTCGATTAATGCGTGTCGACACATCGGCTGGCAGCGATCAGATTCCATATGCCACTAAGGGAACGGCAGCCATACCTAATGCCGGATTTGAAACATCAGCCTCTTGGACAGCGGTGCAGGAAAGTGGTCCTTCGGCTGCGGTGACCGTGTCTGCGACAGGTGGGAGCAGCGGTAAAGGAGGTCGTATTGCCTCTTCGTCCGCTTCAACCGTAGCCCTACTCAGTAACACGCTGTCGGCTTCCGGGAACGGGACACGTCAATATGGCGGCGACTACCGCATTTTTAATATGAAATACAAAACCGAGCCGGGGTTCGTCACTTCCGACGAACACAGTATTGAAGCACGGCTGGTGTATCTGGATATGAACAAGCAGCCAATAGGCAGTACCAGCTTCTACGGCGTTCCGACGGAGGGGGAGTGGGGAACGATCAGCGGAGTTTTTGATACGCCTTACCCTGTCTATTATGTGCGTATAGAATTGCGCAGCAGCCGTGCTTTGGGGACTGTGACATTTGACAATGTCTCCTACATCGGTGTGGATCAACAAGCCAGCAGTACAGAGGCAGGGTTAGGAACCGTCGGCATGCTGGCATTCAATTGGGCGCGTACTGGCAAAACGGATGATTTGCTTGCGAAACGTACGCGCGACGGTTTGGCCTTCTATTTGAAAAATCGTGTGACCACGATCGATAATCTCGCCAATGCGAGCAAATTAATGCCGGGCATGGCGGGCAGCGGTGAAGTTTATGTGCCTTACGCTGTAAGCGGGGCAACAACGGGGGCAGATTACCCGACGACGGCCTTCGGTCTGCACAATCTTGCGACCGCTATTCAATATGGGGATGGCTTATTTACAGCCAATCAGCTTGCGGATGCTAAAGCCAAAGCGCAATCGATGTGGAGATGGATTACCCGGGTATCGCAATTCAATACGCAGCAGTCTATGAACCAATCGCTCGTTGCGGTACTCGGCGGCATCCAGATGGCGAATATTCTGCAAGATGATGCGATGAAACGTGACATTCGAGACTACTATGCGATTGGACTCGCAGGCACGAACCTGCCTCCATCGACAGGCGGCATGCGCAAGGCGGCTCGTCAGAATATTGACGGGTACAATATCTTCTATGAAGTAAACGGGTTTGACGTAAGTTATGCTGGCGTTTCCTTAAGCGATTTGGCTGGCATCATGCAAGAATTGCCGGCACAGGATCCGGGATACGCCGATCTGAAGGACCTGTTTTATCAAGATGGGATGGAGATGGCCAGTTATTTTAACGTGAGAATGTCAGCAGATGGGTGGATATTCGCAGGCTCGCGCCATAATGAAGGCGGCAGCTCCGCATATAACATGGGGAATTTCTCAGGGCTTTCTTATTGGGGCAACGCGCTGCAGGCAGATCTTGGACGTTTTCTAATCAAATCTTTTTCTGCAACGACCCTCACTTATGGCGATACGGCAAATTTAGGCCATCTTGCTGTCCATGGGCCGATGCTGATGTATGAAACCATTGCGCATTACCCGTGGGACCGCACACAACCTCAGAAGTTGGAAATGAATAGCTTGCGCAAAGGAAGTGTTTCGGCTTACTTCAAGCCGGATAATAAACAACCGCTTCATGTATCCGTTTCCGGTACGGATTTTATGGAGAGCTTGTACGATACGGGCACGACTGATCCGGAAAAGCCGGGATTCCCTAAGATTGATCGAGTGAATGGCTGGTTCGCCAAAACAGCTGATGGAACTCCTCAGTATGACGATATTAAGCAAACGACGCGAAATCAGGCATTGCCGAACTATTATGTGCGGGAAGACGTGGGCACAGCTGCGAATGGGACGAATCTCACCAAGCAATATTACATCACTAACGGCCAATCGCTCTATAACGTCCTTGCTGTTCGTTTCGGCGCTGCACAAAGTTATTTATCGCTAGGCGAGTTGATCGGTCTGCCTTATATGTCAATTCCTCAGCGGGCTTATGCACCGGGAACGAACGAACTAGACCGGGTACGAATTAATGGACTGTACGGAATTGATGGAACGCCTCTTCTGGATTTAGCGAAGGATACCGGGGCCGTGAGCGTGCCGACTTTTGTAGCAGGCACCTCGAGAGTGACCGGTTATCCAAAGCTGAAAGCTGAGAATGCACCGGCAGGGGGTGCGGCTAAGCCTACTTGGCTATCCATCGCGGATGAAGGCGCACTAAGCGCAGGTTTCGTGACAACGCCAGGTAAAGTGATGGATGATTTGTACTCGAAGGCGCTCTGGGAGCCGACGAATGTTCGTTCCTCAGCGAATAATGGTACCATTGTGCAATTTGCTAACACGGACAAAATTACCGTTCAAGTGACGGACGGCACGCTGGCGGCTGAGTACAAAGAAGGTGATTGGGTCTATTTTGTGAGCAAAATCGAACCGAACGCTGAGGCGACGGGCTTCACCGCCAAGGCTGTCGCCAAATACGACAATCGGACGGATGTGCTTCGCTCTCTGACGATTGAAGATGAAGGCATGAAGTTTGTGCTGCATGACGATCATACGTTGTTTCTGGATAAAACGGGCAAAACCGCGCTTCTTGACGGGCATTCCATCACCGGGACTGACTTAGCATCGCTTCGCAGCCAGATGGGCTTGACGCGCGGAGGCAATCCGGAGCAATTCCCGTATGCTTATGACCTTGACGGTGACGGGCAAATCGACACAGCGGATCTTGGCCAGCTTGGCTACTACATGCGGCCCCTGACCAATCAGCCATAAGGAAGGTGAACAGGTTGAATCGAAAACAGAAATTTATAGCCATGACGTTGGTTGGCAGTCTGAGCTTTAGTCTTTTCAGTTTGAGCGCAGGTGTGGCAGCAGCAGATACGGCGGTGGGGATGAGTGAGCATTTTGATTCGCTGCCGGCAGGTAACTTTTCCGCTCCAAATTGGACGCCGACGGTTACGACGGATGGTTCCATTCGCGTTGTTGCAGATCCCGCTGATCCATCGAATCAAAATGTGCGGCTCGAGAAAACGACGACCACAACGACGAACAATTTAACGTTGGACCGGAAAAACCTCTCTGTTTCAGGTAAAGCGCTCATTAGCTATCGCCTGAGAACAGAGGAGACGACCGGCACAAAGTCAGCTCCTTACTTGTATGGCGCCAGCACAAGCAACAATCTCATCTCTTTATCATTATCTGGCGCTAATATTACCGCATACAACGGAACTACCAGTTCCTCCATATTGACAGGTTTTCAAGCTGGGAAATGGTATAATCTACAATTTGTACTGGATACAACCACGAAGAAATATGATGCGTATATTGACGGGGTTAAGAGAGCCGCTGACTTCTCTTTCAGGGATACCACGGCCAATACGGATACCCTGAAACTAATCCGTTTCTCCATTGATAAAGCACAGAAGGGCACCATCCAATTCGATGATCTGTTTGTGGATCAGCTCCCGGACGCGCTTCGTATGGAGGCTGCCTATCATCTATCCTTGAATAGCGTACATGCGTCGCAAGTGAGTGCCGTGTTCAGCGATCATTCTGTAGATGTTACAGACAATGTGAACTACAGTTCTTCCAATCCTGCTGTCGCTGTTGTTGATACGAAGGGGAACGTAACGGGACTTACGATGGGGACGGCTGTGATTGCTGCCACTTTCGGCAGCCTGACTGCCTCTACAACGGTGACGGTCACTCCTGCCAATGTGCTGAATGCCGTTCAGCTTGATCAAGCGGATTATCAGCTGGGCGAAGGTCAGCAGCAAATGTCCGTTTTAACAGCGGTATATTCCGCTGGGCCGATTCAAGTGAACGATCTGCCCGGTGCGCTGTTCGTCTCCAGCAATCCATCCGTTGCTACCGTCGATACGAACAGCGGCTTGATTCGGGCGCTTCATTATGGAACGTCCGTGCTGACAGCGACGTATGGCGATAAAAGCGCCGTTTCCACGATAACGGTTCTGCCAATTCTGCAAAATCTGGTCTCAGTCTCACCAGGCTCGGCTGGCATGAACTTAACCATTGGCGGATCAGCAACGAGTGTGACACAGGCGGTTTATTCAAATGGTCAAACATATGACATTAGCGCACTAGCTGCTTATGAATCTGAGAATCCTGAGGTTGCGGGTGTGGATTCGCAAGGGAAAGTAATGGCTCTAGCGCCGGGGCATACGGTTATTACTGTCACGTACGGCTTACAGTCCATCTCTTTTCCAGTCCAAGTTTCTTCTTTGAAATTGGACCAATCATCTTATTCGTTGGCAATTGGTGCATCGCATAAGACAATCGTCAGCATCTTAGGCGCTGATGGAAGTGCGGTTGACGTGACTTCGCAATCCATGTTCAAAGTGGAGGACGCTTCTATTCTGCAAGTGGATGCCAGCGGGAAAGTCAGCGGACTGCGCAGCGGGACTACGCATGTTACAGCCACATTTGGCGCGGCAGAAGCAACAGCTACCGTTACGGTAGTTGGCGATGGGGCATCCGCTGATTTTACACTGCAAACCGATGAGAGGGATTCCGTCATCCAGATTCGGGTTGCCGCAGGTACTGATACTGGTGGCAATCAAGGGATTCCAGGTTCCATTTATGCGATACAAACGCAATTGAATTATAACCAAAGCGAACTTCAGCTTCTTGAGGTAAAGCCGGATTTATTTATTGGGACAGCTAACACTATTTCTGATGTCGATACGTTGTATCAGCTTGGTAATCAGCCGACTGGTTATCAAAATGTGGTGAAGTCTGAGCCAGGTACAGTTACCTACACGGCAACCAAAGTCGGTGAGGATGTGGAGGCACCTGCTGCTGGTCTCGCGGGAATCCTCACACTTAAGTTTCAGGTTCAACATCCCGGCACAGACGTTCCAGTTGCAGAGCCTGTTAGGAGCTATATGCTAACTCAGTTGCAATCATCGATGGTTTACTCATTCAGTGTGCAAGCAGGAGATGCTTACGGGAACTGGACGACTGATGGACCGGGAGTCGTCGTCCACACTTTAAAAGAGAGGGAAGATTCGTCATCAGGGCCAGTGGATGCTCCGAAAATGCCAGTGAAAGAAGAGAAACCGAATCCGAGTCCGAGTCCATCGGTTCCACCAGTCTCCACTAAACCGAGTGAACCAGTTGGTATGCCGTTCAAGGATGTCACCGACAGCTATAGCTGGGCATCCAAGGCGATTGAGATATTAACAGCGAAAGGTATTATTCAAGGGACATCATCCACAACGTTTGAGCCGGGGAAAACGGCATCTAGAGCAGATGTCATCACCATGATCRTACGCGCGTTAGGGCTTAAAGCCGATTTTAAAGAAAATTTCAAGGATGTTGATCCAAGCGATTATTATTATCAATCCGTGGGCATCGCCAAGGCGTTGGGCATCATGGGCGGTACGGAAGAGGAGGCCATGCCGGATCAAGCGATTAGCAGACAAGATCTGATTGTGATGCTCGTCAGGGCGCTTCAAGCTAAAGAGACACTTAGCTTGCAAGGGGATGTATCGGCGCTGCTTAAGTTCCAGGATGCAGCCCAGATTGCTCCATATGCCAGAATGAGCATGGCGATTATGGTCGAGCTTGGATTCATTCAAGGCGATGAGGCAGGGCTTAGACCACAAGGCACAGCGTCCAGAGCTGAAATTGCCGTGGTATTAGCTAGAGTGATGGACAAATATGAGTTGTTTACAAAAGAATAGCGGTTAGATCTGAAGACAAGAGGCACATGCTCTTGTCTTCTTTTTCTACTTTGAGTTTGATGGAAAAATAAACCATTTAAATATAGCGGCTATATAAATTTACATAAAATAAATGCAGAATTTATATAAACCCCGAACTCCTTTTATATACTTATATAGTATTTGATATAGCGAATCATAGGGACTAGGGTGGTAGAAAACAATGATAAAAAAACGTAATTTGCAAGAATGCCATTCTCTTTATAACTTAATAAATGATCCTGAGGTTTCTCCTTATATTCGTTATAAATGTCAATCTTATGAGGAATATTTATTTGTAACTAAACAGTTAATTGTTGAAGAAGAGCAGGAGACATGTATTTCTAGAACGATTCTTGACGAGCTAGGACATCCCATTGGTACCATTGATCTATATGATATTGTGAATAAAGCAGGTTTCTTGGCGACATGGATTGGAGCTCCTTATTTTGGCAAAGGTTATAATCAACGAGCGAAGGAATCCTTTTTTACGGAACTCTTCCTTGAACATCATATCGAAAGCGTATTTTTGAAAATTCGGAAACAAAATATACGATCAAAGAAAGCTGTTGAAAAACTGCCGTATGCCAAGTTGGCAAATGATCTGAACCCTCAAATCTATGCATCTATCAATCAAACGCAGGAGATCTATGATTTGTATCAAGTGGAGCGGTTAGACTTTTTGGAAACTAGTGAAGGTATGCAGCATGAGGTTGCTACATAAAGGGAAAAGGGCCGGTACTCCGATGGGGTGCCGGTTTGTTTTACTTTTAGGGCATTGGGATTAATTGGGGGAACTACGTTCCGCTATTTGGCTGAAATGGAACAATTTCCAGTTGCAAGGGGAACTACGTTCCGCTATTTCACCAATTTCCGGAGGAAAAGCAGCCGCGGAGGCCAAATAAGGCTCTACAGTTCCGCTCAGAGAGAAAATAGCTCGATTTCCTCGAAATAGAGGACTCCAGTTCCTTAAGTGAAAATCTTAGCTGGATTCTCGCTAATTTCCTATGTAAATCCCACAGTTGGCGGTTTTCTTATAAAAAATGCTTTTACCCCCTACGAATCATGAGATTACCTATCACCTAATAGGCTAAAAACGCGTTAAAATAGACATATCCATCCCTCAGGGATATAGACTTATATAAAACCATATCACAGGTTTGAAGGGAGTATGTCAATGTTTTGGACTGTTGAGAAATTGCATGCGCGAATCAATGAACTGGAACCTTTTCGCTACCGTGATGCGAGGGTTATAGATACTTTTCGGATAAAACTCGATGCCGAAGGCGCGATTGGAGCTTATCCCACAGAAGACGGCGAATGGAGCAATATTCATATCGGAGATCGTTGGAAAGGCCGCGATGTCTACTACTGGTTAGCCGCGGATCCTGTTATCCCAGCCGAGTGGAAAGGCAAGAAGGTCATCGGCCGATTTAACTTAGGCCAGACTGGAGGCGGGACGAACAGCGGTTTCGAATCGCTGCTTTTCCTGAACGGGGAGCCGTATCAGGGAGTGGATTCGAATCATGAGGAAGTATTTTTCTCAGAAGAATTGATCGGTTCCACGATACAGCTTCGCTTCCGCTTGTGGTCTGGACTAGGCGGCTATCAAAGCCACCTTGAAATGGAGAGCCGGCTGGAATTGGCAGCCCTGTGCTGGCTGGATGAAGCATGCGACGATCTGTTCTACACAGCCAAAGCTTTATTGGATACGGTTCGCATATTGGACGAAAATCGTCCGGAACGGCACCAGCTGCTGACTATGCTGGATCAAGCTTTTTTGGTGCTGGATTGGTCAAGACCGGGCAGCGCTGCTTTTTACAACACAGTGGCTAGCGCTCAGGAGCAGCTTCAAAATGCGCTGTCAACGATGCCCAAACTGCACGCCGTCGTGGTTCAATGCATCGGGCACACGCATATTGATGTCGCTTGGCTTTGGCAGCTGAAGCATACACGAGAGAAAGCTGCGAGATCTTTTTCAACGGTGCTGCGCTTAATGGAGCAATACCCGGAGTACATTTTCTTACAAACACAGCCACAGCTGTATGAATACATCAAGTCGGATTATCCGGAAATTTATGAAAACATCAAGGAACGTGTACAGGAAGGACGCTGGGAAGCGGGTGGTGCGATGTGGCTGGAGGCTGACTGCAACCTAGCTTCCGGGGAATCGCTTGTACGGCAGCTTTTGTATGGAACACGATTCTTCCGTGAGGAATTTGGTGTTGATTGTAAGTACTTGTGGTTGCCTGATGTGTTTGGATACAGCTGGGCGCTCCCGCAAATCCTACGGAAATCCGGTATTGAAACTTTCATGACGACGAAAATCAGTTGGAATCAATACAATCGGATGCCCCATGACACTTTTATGTGGAGGGGGATTGATGGTACAGAAGTGCTGACTCATTTCATTACAACGCCGGATCCTGGTTCCAGCGAAGGAGCCTTCTACTATACGTATAATGGGAAAGTGACGCCATCATCGGTGCAAGGGATATGGGATGCCTATCGGGATAAGTCGCTCAATTCGTCTTTATTGCTGGCTTATGGGTACGGCGATGGCGGTGGCGGCGTGAATCGGGAAATGCTGGAGATGAGGCGCAGGTTAGATCAAATACCTGGTATTCCTGCGGTGAAGACGGGGCGTGCCGATGCCTATTTTAACGAGCTGCAGCAACAGGTTGCGAATTCAAATTCCTACGTGCACACGTGGGACGGTGAGTTGTACCTGGAGTTGCATCGTGGCACCTATACAAGTCAAGCTTATAACAAGCTTATGAATCGTAAGCTGGAGCTTTTGTATAGAGAAACGGAATGGATGCAAGTCATGAGCAGCCTATTGAATGCCAGCGCACATGCAGGGAATGGTGAAACCTCACTCCTTCTGTATGAAGGCTGGAAAATTATTTTACGAAACCAGTTCCATGACATTATCCCGGGTTCGTCGATTCGAGAGGTCTACGAGGACAGCAGGGTTGAATACAGCGAAGCGCGTGCCATTGGGGAGAAGGTGTGGAATCAATCTGTTTCCTATTTAACAGACGGCAAGCAGGGGCATGAAGTGGTGGTGTTCAACAGTTCGCCATGGGAGCAGACGGATCTCGTATGCTTGCCCCAAGGTGAAGCGGCGGAAGACTGGGTGGATGTTCATAATCGTCCGCTTGAAGTTCAACGGGTGGATGGAAGGCAGTGGGTTAAGGTTGAGAATGTTCCATCGATGGGCTACGCGGTGATTCGTCAGTCTGAACGAGCAGATGTGGTTATGCAAAAGGTTAAGGAGAATCCATTCAGGAAGCTGAATAAAGGGTTAATCACACCTTTTTACGAAATGGAATGGAATGCTAATGGTCAGATAGAACGACTCTACGATCGCATGGAGAAGCGGGAAATCATCGCCGAGGGTCAGCAAGGCAACCGATTTGAGGTGTTTGAAGACAAGCCGAAAGGCCGGCATGAGGCATGGGATATTGACATTTTTTATACGGAGAAAAAACAGGAAGTGACCTGTGTGACTCGGATGGAAGTGACGGACACGGGAGCTTTGGCAGCTATCGTCCGGTTCGAATGGTCGTACATGGATTCTACCGTTATACAAGATATGGTGCTCTACGCGCATAGCCGCAGAATAGATTTCAAGACTCATGTCAATTGGAATGAGCAGCGTAAACTGCTGAAAGTAGCCTTTCCTGTGCGCATCCGGGCGACGGAAGCCACGTACGATATTCAATTCGGCAATGTAAAGCGGCCTACGCACTGGAATACAAGTTGGGATTACGCACGATTTGAGACGGTTGGCCATCAATGGGCTGATTTGTCCGAACGTGGATATGGCGTCAGCCTCTTGAATGATTGTAAATACGGCTATGATATCAAAGATAATGTCATGAGACTCACCTTGATTAAGTCCGCGAAGGTTCCTGACCCTACGGCAGATATTGGTGAGCATCACTTCACGTATTCGCTGTTTCCGCATGCTGGCGATTGGTACGACGGTAAAACGCTGCAATCCGCATGGTTGCTTAACAATCCGCTTACGTATGCGTTTGGAGCGCCTGATAAAACATCATTCAGCCTGTTTCGTCTTTCCTGCGATCATGTCATGATTGATGCGGTTAAACAAGCCGAGGATCAAGATGCGGTCATAGTACGCGTACACGAGTTCGCAGGTATAAGCGGACAAGTGGAAATTATGAGTGACGCCCGGATCGTGGCCTGGCAGGAATGTGATCTGCTTGAGCGCCTTGAAGGCGAACAGCAGCATGACGCGCGAATAAGCATTTCGATGAAGCCTTATGAGATCAAGACATTTATGATTCATTTCAATTAACGTAAACATAAACAAGGCCGCGAATTGTTCGCGGTCTGTTTGCGTTTGCCGCGCATCTACTGCGGATTTCCCGATGTGCGTTCCCCTGAGAGGAAGACAGTTGATTTGTCACACGGACATAGTTGAATTACCACTCCCGCCTATCAGCGCGGTTGTAATATGCTTATTCTACTAATTAAGTTTAAGGAGTAGATGACATATGCGCAAAAGGAATTCCCTCTTCAATTCCTATGTTTTTATTTTTCCAAGTTTATTTTTAACTTTGGCGTTAGGCATATATCCGCTTGCTTGGGCGTTTCGTTATATGTTTTACGATTATCAGGGGTATGGCGAAGAGAAATTCATCGGCATCGATAATTTCACAAGATTGCTGCGAGATACGGAGTACTGGCATTCCGTGTACAACACTCTCATCTATGCGGGTGGGAAGCTGATAATTGTGCTGCCACTTTCACTCATCCTTGCGGTTATTCTGAATCGGGGGATTAGAGGGAAAGTACTGCTGCGCGCCGTRTATTTCATGCCGACTATCATAAGTACATCCGTCATGGCGATCGTATTTTTCACGATTTTCAACTCGTATAACGGACTGCTCAATCAATTCTTGCTAAAATATGGCCTAATATCCAAAGCGGTCGATTGGCTCGGGCCGGATTACGCGATGATAACCGTTATTATAATGGCTATATGGGGCGCGATCGGTAACTATATGCTCCTTTTCATAGCCGGATTGCAAGGGATCCCAGATGATTTATACGAAAGCGCCTCAATTGATGGAGCGAATGTGGTTCAAAAGTTTTGGTACATTACGATTCCGATGCTCGGACCTGTTTTGCAAATGATCGTGATGCTAGCCATTATCAACTCCCTGAAAGGGTATGAAAGCATTATGGTCATGACCGAGGGAGGGCCATTCGGCAAAACGGACGTCATGTATCTCTACGTGTACAAGCTATTTTTCCCAGTCTCGGCAGCTTCTCCGACGGTCCAACAAATTGGTTACGGTAGCGCCGCCGGTTTCGTAACAGCCCTCATTGTCGGGTTGATTACCATTGTTTATTTCGCGATGTCCAAACGGTTGAATCAGGATTAACAAGGGAGGGTATATAATGACTACTAGCACAAAATCAGGCGGTTTCCTTGGCAGCCGTATTATCGGGCATAGCATCAAATGGCTATTTTTGATCACTGTCGCCTTTTTCACGATATTCCCTATTATTATGGCGATGCTGGGCTCTGTAAAAACGAATGCAGAATTGACAACCGGCGCTACATTATTGCCTGCTGTCTGGAAGTTCTCGAACTATGCAACGGCCTGGAAGCAGGCTAATTTCGCACAGTTTACATGGAACAGCCTCTTTATTAGCGTAATCGTGACGATCGGAACGCTGCTCGTTGCAACGATGTCCGCTTATGCGGTGGAYAGGACGAAGTTCCCGGGCAAAAAAATGTATGTAGCGCTGCAAGCGAGCACAATGTTCATTTCCATTGGCGCCGTTGTGCTGATGCCGCAATTCAATCTCATGGTTAAACTGGGTTTAAACAAATCCCTTTGGGGTGTCATTATTATTCTTATCAGTTCGCACGCGGTCATTTATTTTATGCTGATTGGTTTCTTCAAGGCCATTCCTAAAGATTTGGACGAAGCTGCTTACATCGACGGTTGCAATTTCTTTACGGTGTATTGGCGGATTATTCTCCCGCTATTGAGCCCGGCACTGGGCGTCACTGCCCTATTCACGTTCCGCGGCGCCTGGAATGAATATATCTTGCCGCTGGTCTTCACGATGACGAATCCGAAGCTGCAAACATTGACGGTTGGACTGGCTAATTTGCGTTATGGCATTGGTGCCGCAGCAGAGGCACATCTCATGATGGCTGGTGCATGTTTATCTTTCCTGCCCATTCTGGTCGTATATGTGTTGGCGAACAAATCATTCATTCAGGTGACGGCAGGTAGTGTAAAAGGATAATTGTTACAGGAACATACAAAAGAGTTATTTTCCCCCACCTGGAAAGTTGATTTGTCCTTCACGGTTAAAACGGATATAGCGTTATTATGAAAACAGTTACATGAGGAATGTTTCAGACTATTGAAAGAGAAAAACGGGAGGGTTAACAACATGAGTAAAAAGGTAGTAATGAGCACGCTGCTTGGCGTTACAATGGTAGCTTCACTCGCGGCATGTGGCGGACAAACCGATCAGCCTAAGAACAATAATGCTGGTGCAAGTAGTGCGCCTGCAGCAAGTGGGCAGAAGACGAAGCTTGCCTATTGGACGATTGACCGTCATGATGCTGATTATATGAAGGAAGTTATCAAAAAGTTCAATGAAACAAATAAGGACAACATTGAAGTTGAGATGACGGTTATGGCAGACAACTTTAACCAGTCGGTTGACATCGCGTTTGCCAGTAAACAAGCGCCTGATATCCTTCGGACCAATGATTTCCCCGGTTTTGTCAAGAAAGGTTATCTACTGCCTCTGAACGATATGATGACTGATGAAATGAAGAAACGTTATAATAATTTGTTAGTGGAAGAAAGCAATATGATCGATGGTAAAGTGTATTCGCTTCCGAACACAGGGCAATATTGGAGATTGATCTATAACGTTGATCTTTTCAAAAAAGCAGGCATTACGGAACCTCCGAAAACCATTCAAGAAATGGTTGAAGATGCCAAGAAAATTACGGAAGCCGGCAAAGATATTGGAG
>NZ_JBFTQB010000109.1:0-10757 GCF_056398785.1 Paenibacillus sp. 01T422
CCACAAGCACTTAGTACAGAAAATGCAAGAACCAATGCAACCATGCTTAATATCCATTTTTTAGAAAAAAGTCGTTTGCTAGTATGATTTGGCAACATCCTTTAATTCCCCTTTCGTTTTCAGAACATCCTTATATTGTACCAAGAACTTCTCCACCAACTCGATGGAAGCTTCTGGCTTCATACCTTTACAGCGAATAACAATATGCAATTGCGGGTCTGCATTGAGCTTGATTCGCCCATCAAAGCCTTTGGACAAATTGAGCAGCTTCTGACCATCCAGCCTGCCATTTTGGTCAATATGCACCTTGATTAGGTAATCATCCCCTTTTTGGCTGATCGTTTCAATTCGGTACTCCGCGCCGTATGCTTTCAGGCGAGCCACTGAGAGCAAGTTAAACACGGCCTGCGGCAGATCTCCGAAGCGATCCACGAGCTCATCATGCAGGTCTGCCGCTTCTTCCAATGTGCGAATCGCGGCCACTTTTTTGTAAATCTCGATCTTTTGCATGCTGTCGTAGATGTAGTCGGATGGTAGGTAGGCATCCAATTGTATATCGATGGAAGTGTTCCATTCCGGTTCCGGTATGGCCGCTTCCCCATCTATTTCTAGTTTCAGCTTTGCAATTTCTTCGGCTAACATTTGTGAGTAGAGATCGAATCCTACAGAAGCAATGAAACCATGCTGTTCGGCACCCAACAAGTTCCCTGCACCGCGTATCGACAAATCCCTCATCGCAATTTTAAAGCCTGAGCCAAGTTCTGTAAACTCTTTAATCGCTTGCAGACGTTTCTCAGCCACTTCCGTGAGCACTTTATCCCGCTGATACGTGAAATAGGCATACGCTACGCGATTCGATCGCCCTACGCGCCCACGCAGCTGATACAGCTGGGAAAGTCCCATTTTATCCGCATCATGGACGATGAGCGTGTTCACATTCGGGATATCGACACCCGTCTCGATAATGCTCGTACTGACAAGCACGTCGTATTCCCCGTCAAGGAAATCGAGAATCGTTTTCTCCAGCTCCTGCTCACCCATCTGACCATGTGCAACCGTAACACGAGCATCCGGTATCATCATCGAGATTTGATCGGCGATCTGCGTAATCCCTTGAACCCGGTTGTAGAGGTAATACACTTGACCCTCACGCGCGAGCTCCCGCTCAATCGCTTCCCGAACGAGTGTCGGGCCATATTCGACCACATACGTCTGAACAGGGAACCTATTCTCCGGCGGCGTCTCAATAACGGACAAGTCCCGAACCCCGAGCATGGACATATGCAGCGTTCTTGGAATCGGCGTTGCCGTCAGCGTCAGCACGTCGACATTCGTCTTAAGCCGCTTCAGCTTCTCTTTGTGAGACACACCGAACCGCTGCTCCTCGTCGACAATCAGCAGACCTAGATCCTTGAACTGCACGTCTTGCGACAGCAGTCTGTGCGTTCCGATGACAACGTCAACCGTTCCTTTCTTGACGCCTTTCATGACTTCCGTCTGCTCTTTCTTCGAGCGGAAACGGCTGAGCACCTTCACATTAAACGGATAGCCCGAGAAGCGCTCGCGGAATGTCTCGTAATGCTGCTGGGCCAAAATAGTGGTCGGCACCAGGACAGCAACCTGCTTCCCGTCAATAGCCGCTTTAAAGGCGGCACGAACCGCAACCTCAGTCTTCCCGTATCCAACGTCGCCGCAAAGCAAGCGATCCATTGGACGCAGTTTCTCCATGTCGTTCTTAATTTCCTCGATCGCACGAAGTTGATCTCGTGTTTCATCATAAGGGAACATGGCTTCGAACTCGTTCTGATAGGAGCTGTCTTTGCTAAATCCATACCCTGTCGTTGCCTGTCGTTCAGCATAGAGCTTAATCAGCTCATCGGCAATATCCTTAACGGATGCCCTTGCCTTGCTCTTCACTCTTGCCCAGTCGGCTCCGCCAAGCTTATAAACCTTGGGTTCCTTCTCTTCGGAACCTACATATTTCTGAATCAGATCAATCTGATCAATCGGCACAGATAGTTTGTCGCCGCCGGCATACATGATATGCAGATAATCTTTATGAATACCGCCCACTTCGAGCGTACCTATACCGACGTATTTCCCGATCCCATGGTTCACATGTACAACGTAGTCGCCAATTTTCAGCTCTTGATAGCTTTTGATCCGCTCCGCGTTCTCCAGCTTCTTCTCGACCTTGCGGGCTTTGCGCTGCTTCTGTGTGAAAATCTCGCCTTCCGTAATAACAACCAAATGAATCGAAGGCAATTCAAACCCTGTCTGTAGATTCCCATCTACAATTTCTGGCACTTCGATCTGGTAGTCGTTCAGGACACGCCTCACCCGTTCGGCACGTTCTTCGCCATTCGCGAGGAGAATGACATTAGCCCCGTTTTTCTTCCAGCGCTCCATCTCCGCTTTGAGCAAATTCATCTGCCCGTGGAAATTTTGCATAACGCGACTCACGAAGTTCACGATATTTTGCGGTTGAATCCCAACGACCTGGCGCAGGAATAGGGATAAATATAACGTTGGAAACGGTCTGCGATGCAGCAGCGTTTCGTAAGATTTGGACAGCACAAAAGCCGGCAAGCTCTTCCCCTCTGTCAGCGCATGCATCATCCACTCTGCCTCGTCGCGTTCGAGCTGTTTCGCTGTCTCCAGCAACCGAGCCGGTTCGTCGATAATCAGCACAGCATCCTTAGGCATGTAGTCTATGAGGGTCTGTCTTTCCGTATATAAAAGAGAAATATATTTATAAATGCCGGGGAACGTCTGCCCTTCACGGAGCAGTTCAATATCGTGTCCGATCCCTTCGAGCAGCTTGTCTTTGGCTGTCCGGTCGGTCATTTTCTCCAGCTGAGCCTGTAGCAGCTCATACGCATGCTGCGCAGCAGATTGTAATCGCTTTCTATCCGCTTGAATCTCACGGCAAGGAGGAATCGTGATCGACTCTAATTTATCTATTGACCGCTGGTCACTCACATCAAAAGTACGAATAGAGTCAACATCAACATCAAAAAGTTCAATTCGGATCGCATTTTCCGACGTCAATGGAAACAAATCCAGAATGCCCCCGCGAACGCTCATCTCCCCTTTGGTCTCAACCCGCTCCACGCGCTCATAGCCCAAATTAGATAAGGTGCTTAGGAGCTCATCCAGTTGAACGGTATCCCCCACCTTCACGGTTATCCGGGATTCCTCGAAAACTTGCTTAATCGGTAGTAATCTGCGCACGCCTGCGAACGGAGCAATCACAATGCCGCGGTAACCTCCCGCTAGCTTAGTAAGCACATCAATACGCTGTGCCAGCATCTCTGGGCTGGAAGCTGCTTCTTCCGCTGTCAGAAGCTCTTGCGACGGGTAGAGTAGAACATCATCAGATGATAGGCACTCTAGCAAATCCTCCGCTATTTTTTGAGCGGCAAACATATTATGAGTAACAATGAATAGCGGGCGCGTTAGCTCTCGCGCAAGAGTTGCGATCATCACTTGCTTGGAGGAACCGGTAAGTCCGGCAACGAGCTGCTCTTTCATCTCGGACCTGATGCCTGACACGATCGTTTGAAAGTCGGTATCCGCAGAAAAAGCCTGAATTAAAGCTTGCAAACAAGTACACTCCTCTCACAAAAAGAAGCCTTGGCACACTTGCCTCGGCTATTAACTCTTCATCTTCATCATTTTAATTCAGCGAAAACATCATGTTACTGCAGCGGGCTTGCCAGCAGAGACAACTCTGGATTGGCCTCCAGCGCCTCACGACAGTAGTCGCAAACAACCCTAACCGTAACATCACCATTCGTGTTATACGATATTATATCTCTACGCTCATCAGGGGTCAAGAAATGGAAGCCCAACTGCTGCTCTGTTATGGCTTGATTAATTTCCCCAACAAAGGTATGACAATGCCTGCAAATGTACTTAATCATATATGTATGCCTCCTTCGACGATTCGATTACATCCTAGTATGACCATTCTCCGGAGAAATTAGCCGAATGTACCATTGTCATTTTCGAATAAGGACCATGCATATGATGTTTTGAAGACACGCCGTTTTTACTTATTTATTAAATTTGCCCATCGTCTTCTCGAAAGGCTCATCCAAACTCGACAACATCGCTTCGCAGGTCAGATCCAGCACGTCATCCAGCGACTTCATCTCTTCCTTGGAAAAGTTCGCTAAGACATAATCAGCGATATTATAACCAGGGGCTGGTCGGTTCACGCCTACGCGAATGCGGTTGAAACTCTGTGTCCCGGCATGCTGAATAATGGACTTAATCCCATTGTGGCCGCCTGCACTTCCTTGATAGCGAAGCCTGATCTGGCCAAAAGGCGTATCCATATCATCATAAATGATAACGATATCCTCCACCTTCAACTTGTAAAAGTCCAAGATCGCTCTCATTGATTCACCTGAAAGATTCATATACGTCATCGGCTTCAGTAGAAATACTTTCGTGCCGTTCACGTTCCCCTCTCCCAGCAGTCCCTTACCCTTATTTTGAAAAGAGTTTATCCCCCATTTGGCGGCAAAACGATCTATGGCCATGAACCCAACATTATGCCGATTCATCTCATATTGCTTTCCCGGGTTACCCAGTCCGATAAAACATTTCATTTTCTTCCAGTTCCTCCTAGCCTTTTACTAAAAAATCCTTGGCGTAACCTGCATCTTAAGGTTATTGTTTACCTATATGTTACTAAAATGAATCATAAATTTCATAACTGCGGGTGAATCAGCGAATATGTATCTAAACGGTCAACAACTTACAAGCGATCATCATTTTCAAGATCATATAGATGCCGGTATTCCCGTCCAAGTATACTATCAAAATCTACATAAGGATATAGGCTATATTGAATTTTACAGCCCTCATTTCATAAAAATCAATAATACGTTTTATAACAGAAATACGCACTTTGTTGTTTCCCGGCCYGGGTATTAACGGAAGGAAGAGGAAAAAAGGATACCCTTTGCGCATCGGCGAGGGTACCCTTCTATAAGCTTATACGGTCTGCTCTTCTTTCGCTTCCTCACTAGCTTCGTTCGGTTTATCCTCTTTGCCCTGAGCAGCAACTTCCTCAGGAGCCTCTTTCTGAGGAGCCAGAATGGTGAGAACAAGCTCGCTTGGATCAGACTTCACTTCAATCGTCCCCGGAACGCTGAGTTCACTAACCAGCATATTTTCTCCGATTCCCACTTTTGAGATGTCCACCGTGATAGATGCTGGTATCTCATTCGGTAAGCAGCGGATTTCCAGCTCATGCAATTGAATCTGCAAGATTCCACCCTCTTTTGCCCCCACGGCTTCCCCGATAAACTCCAGAGTAACTACCGTTTTGACTGGCTCATCCATATTGATTTGATGGAAATCAACATGGAGCAGCTCCCGGCTCAGCGGGTTCCGCTGTATTTCATTGATCATAACCGGCTGCTTGCCGCTGCCATCCGGCATCTCCAGCTCAATAACGGCGTGCGGGCTTTTGCGGAGCAGCGCCACTAATTCTTTCTGGTCGACCGTGATAACCGTAGCAGCCACTTTTTTGCCATACACGACCGCAGGCACTTTACCTTTTACACGCAGTTGTTTGATATCGTTTTTCGTTGTGTCCTTGCGGGCTTCCGCTTTCAGTGACAATGCCATATAAAAAGGAACCTCCTAAGAATTTTGCTCAGCACATTTACTTTCGTAAACAACGCCAAGTGAGTAACAGCTAGTTCATAGCGTACCCATCCTTAAGAGATTCCATCCAAATTCCCCCTTGCTAGGGAGATTTAACGTATTCCTATTCTTTTTTTGCTTTGTTTTCTTTCTTCGCTTTCATCCGGCCTTTGATTTTATCCGCGTATCCCGGTTTGTTCGTTTGTCTTTCCCTCGCGATAGCCAAATCCCCATCGTTCACGGCATGTGTAATCGTAGAGCCTGCGACAACGTACGCACCATTGCCGATTTTCACAGGTGCAATCAAGTTCACATTACTGCCTACGAACGCATCGTCCCCGATTTCCGTTAAATTCTTGTTGAATCCATCGTAGTTCACCGTAATTGCGCCGCAGCCAATGTTAAYATTCGTGCCGACAACCGCGTCACCTACATAACTTAAGTGAGATACTTTCGAACCGTCGCCAAGCTTCGCATTCTTGATCTCGACGAAGTCACCGATCTTCACTTGCTTCCCGATGTCCGCTCCAGGTCTCAAATATGCGAAAGGCCCCACGCTTGCTTCATTATCCACATTAGCCTCTTGCAGAACAGACTGTTTAATCGTAACGTCATCTTTCACGACAGAATCGATAATCTCAGTTTGAGGTCCGATCGTACACTGCTCGCCAATGATTGTTTTCCCGCGCAAAATAGTGCCCGGCAGCAGAACGGTATCCGCTCCGATCACAACATCTTTCTCGATGTATGTGTTGGCAGGATCAATAATTGTAACCCCGTTCAGCATATGATTGCGGTTAATACGCCCTTTGAACAACCGTTCTGCTTCGGCAAGCGCAACACGATCGTTCACGCCGATAGATTCCGCAGCATCCGCCATGCAATAACCTTGCACGATTTCCCCTGCACCCGTCATGATCCCGATGACATCCGTCAAGTAATATTCATTCTGAGCATTATTGTTTGTGACAGAACCCAGCGCCTTGAAGAGTTTCCGGTTATCGAAAATATAAGTGCCCGTATTAATCTCCTGAACAGCCGCTTCCTCAGTGTTGCAGTCCTTCTGTTCAACTATTCGCGCAACTCTGCCATCTTCCCCGCGAATAACACGGCCATAGCCTTGCGGCTCATCGAGAATCGCTGTCAGGATCGTAGCAGACGCGCCCGAACGCTGATGCAGTTCAATCGTATTCTTAAGCGTCACATCTGAGATCAGTGGTGTATCTCCACAAATTACAACGGTCATTCCGTCTTCATCGCCAAGTAAATCCTTCGCTTGCAATACCGCATGACCAGTTCCGCACTGCTGCTCCTGCAGCGCATACTCAACTTGATCTCCAAGATAGCTCTGTACTGCTTCTGCTCCGTATCCCACAATAACTAAAGTTCTTGTTACATCTATTTGCTGAAGTGTATCTACAACATGCCCTACCATCGGTTTGCCTACAACCGGATGAAGTACCTTATACAGCTTCGATTTCATTCGTTTACCTTGTCCTGCCGCTAACACAATCGCCATGAGCTTCAAAGACTATCCAACCCCTTTATTATAAATAGCTGTATGATGTATGCCTTAATAATGTAGTTAACAGTTCTTTACCAAATATAGCATCAAAGCCCCCCAAAAGAAAAGAGAGCCCTTATGGGCCCTCTCAATTATTATACGTTATGCACCTTCTTCAATAACCTCTTCTTCTACCGCTGCACGGTCGTATTCAGCCAATACAGCAGCTTGAATTTTCTCACGGGTAGTAGAAGAAATTGGATGAGCGATATCTCGAAACTCCCCATCCGGTGTCCGTTTGCTTGGCATCGCCACGAACATACCGTTATTCCCATCGATAACACGTATGTCGTGTACTACGAACTCATTATCGATAGTTATGGAAGCAATTGCCTTCATCCTCCCCTCGGAGTTGACCCGGCGGAGCCTTACATCTGTAATTTGCACTTGTGTTCACCACCTTTTTCCATCTCTGAGACTTGGGTGTAATATTCCACATCGTTGTGCAAATTCCTTCTTATTTTTTTGAAATTTTCGATAATTTTATACAATCTTAATGTTACTGTTAAATTTCGACAGGAATCACAGCAATTAACTCTATTTCGACAAAAACATCACGTGGTAATCTAGCCACTTCGACAGTCGATCTAGCCGGTTTGTGATCACCAAAGTAGGTGCCATAGATCTCATTCAGCTCGRCAAATTGATTCATGTCCTTCAGGAAGACGGTCGCTTTCACAACTTGGCCAAAGGATGTACCCGCTGCTTCCAGTACGCCTTTCAAATTTGCAAACACTTGATGCGCTTGCTCCTTAATGCCGCCCTGTACGATTTGCCCATCCAAACCAAGCGGGATTTGTCCTGAAGTAAACAGCATGTTTCCGAGCTTAACTGCTTGCGAGTAAGGTCCGATAGCAGCAGGCGCTGCCGTTGTTGAGATGAATTCCATCGTTTTACGCGTCTCCTTTTTTACTATCAAAATAATTACCAGGCTCTACCGTGATTTGCTTGGTCTTGGAATCTACGCCAAACAATCGGGCTAGCGATACGTATTGATCTACTAAACGCTCTTCCACTTCAACAGACTCCATGAAGACGCCAACCCCTTGGACTGTGGCCTTGAATTCCGCCAGCAAATCCATCATCCCGTGAATCGTTCCGCCAACATGCATGAAATCGTCGATGATAAGTACCTTGGATTCCTCTTTCAAGGCACGTCTTGCGAGCGACATGGTCTGAATACGCTTGTTGGAGCCAGAAACATAGTTAATGCTTACGGCTGAGCCTTCTGTTACCCGACTATCCCTGCGAACAACAACAACGGGTAGATTCATATAAGTAGCCGTCGCGTATGCGAGCGGAATGCCTTTCGTTTCTACGGTCATAATCACATCGATATCACGCCCTGCGAACGCAGATGCAAACGTTTTGCCAATTTCATTTAAATACTGGGGCTGCCCCATGATATCAGACATATATAAGTAACCGCCAGGCAGGATCCGTTCAGGCTGCTGCAACTGCAAGCAGAGCTGTCCAATGAACTTCAATGAGGTTTCCTTCGGTACCTTCGGTGAAAACTTCACACCACCGGCTGCGCCCGCAAGCGTTTGCAGCTCGCCGAGTCCTTCTTCCTCAAAAACTTCTTTAATAATCGCCAAATCCTCACTGATCGAGGACTTCGCTGAGTTGTAACGCTCGGCAAAAGTCGTTAAAGGAATTAACGAATGGGGGCGAAATAACAAGTATTGCGTCATTTCTACCAGCCTAGCGCTCCTTTTCAACTTTTTCATCGCACTACCCCCCAAAAATCCGAATAATATAAAGAAAATATACCACTTTTATACGTATTTATTCAAGCTTCACATGAAAATTAACTTAACATACACATGACATAATACTAACATGCAGAAAAAGACGCACCAGACCGTGAATATCTCCACAAAAAAGCACCGCCTAGGCATAAGCCCGACGGCTTTATCGTTGCTGCTTTATGCGACAACGAAACCACAAGACATAAGGACATCTTCCAGTAGATTAAGCGCTGCCCCTTAATCCATTCCGTTAAAAAAGAGCCCCCTCAGGGCCCCTTGCACACAACTCCACAGGCTAGGTCAACATCCGCACCGCATAAACATCCTTACAGAACCCTCGAAGGCCATTATAGATACGAGGCACTTTCGCTTCCTTGGAAACAAGGCCGAACACCGTTGGTCCGCTTCCCGACATCAAAACGCCGTCCGCACCGAGACGCTGCATGCAATCTTTCAACTGTCTAACCTCTGGATAAAGGTCCAGTGTCACTTCTTCCAGCACGTTGCCGAGATTTCCGCATAGCTGATCAAACTGCTTCTCACGAATCGCTTTCAGCACATTCTCTGTCGAAGGATGATTCTTAATCTCACGAGCGTTCAGCTTGCCGTAGATCTCCGATGTGGACACATTGATGGGAGGCTTGGCCAAAACAACCCAACATTGCGGCGGCGAGACGATCGGCTCTAGCTTTTCTCCGCGTCCTCTGGCGACAGCCGTCCCTCCCGTTACACAAAAAGGGACATCCGATCCAAGCTCAGCGCCAAGCACCTGCAGCTCCTCCATAGGGATGTTTAAATTCCAAAGTCGATTCAAACCCCTAAGCGTTGCCGCCGCGTCACTACTGCCCCCTGCAAGTCCTGCAGCTACGGGGATCTTTTTATCCAAATGAATATACACGCCTTGTTTGACGTCATAGCGATCCTTAATAAGCCGCGCAGCCTGAAAGGCTAAGTTCTTCTCATCCAACGGAATATAGCCTGCTTGACTGGAAATAATGATCGTATCCCGTGAAAGCTCCTGCATTTCAATCCGATCGGCCAGGTCGACCATCGTCATGACCATCTCTACTTCATGATAACCATCTGGTCTTTTATGTAAAACATCTAAGGATAAATTAATTTTAGCCGGTGCTTTTTCAAAAATCTTCATCTTGGTCACCTTCTTTTGCTCGATTGCCGTTAAAATATTATAACAAAAGCGCAAAAAAAAAGCTAAAGCATTCGCTTTAGCTGTAGTTTGGACGCCGCTCGCCTTGCGCCGATTGGTAGGACGCTGATGCCACGGGATTCCAGCCCGCTTGTGACTGTCCATTAGGTGAAGATGAAGTATACATGTTTTGGGTAGTAGAAGGCGTATAAGATGGTGTAAAGGTCGTCGTTTGCTGTCCATAGTGCTGGGGCGTCTGTACAACCCGTTGGTTATACATTGGCGCTTGTGCGTAGCTAGGCTGTGTGAAGTTATTCTGGCCGTATGAGGTTTGCGTAACTGGTGGCGCAGAGGCTGCATATTGCTTCGCCAGCTGTTCCTCCGCAATCTGAATAGCTCGTTTCACCATATTCCCTGCATCTTTGGTACGGATCCCTTCCCAGCCCTCGCGTTGAACGACATCATAGAACCCAAGATCCTTCGCTAACTCATTTTTAAAGCTTTCGGACATAACACCTCTTCTGCGACTCATAAAAAAACCTCCTTTTCCTGAGCTTAGCATGCGCTTCGGTGGATCAAAGCTGGCAGCTTAAGCGTAAAGTAAGGTTAGTATGCCCAGTCGCACCAGGTC
>NZ_JBFTQB010000110.1:0-14414 GCF_056398785.1 Paenibacillus sp. 01T422
GCAAGATCCTGTTCGCGAATCTTGCGAAATTGATGCTGTCCCGCTATTTCGTTGTACAACTTCACAAGCAATGCTCTGGAATCGACAAGTGTCCCATCAAAATCAAATAGGATATGTTTTACCATTCAGTTGTATATAGAAATAGGGCCGGCCCCTCAGTCGGCACTTCTTTGATTTGGTTATTAGCGAATTCATCCAGTGGATCTTTGGCGATATGCGGATTGCTGACGATGCGCAGATCTTCCCACACACAGGATACCCCGCGCCCATAGTCGTCTGCATTTCCAGCAAACATTTTACAACCCTGACAGAAATGTTTCTGCTGACTGGCATCTAGCTTAACAATTTTATTCCTAAGACAGCAGTAAATTTCATCGTCTGCATTACATACATTAACGTGAGTGATTAGAGCCATATGCATGTCAACTCCTTGCGGCACATTTTGTGTGTAATAGTAAGTTTATAGCGCTACTATTAAGTGTATGACAGTTTTTTGTAAACGGAATAAGATTTCTCATGACAAGCTGCCTAAATTTGCTACAATGAGTAAATGTTACAAACTGATTGGAGGAACAACCATGCAAGATTGGATGCATTACGCCATCCCTATCGTTATCATTTGTTTTTTTATTTATCGCCGAACCAAACGCACCATTGGCTTTCAAAAGCTTGCTAAGGGCCGGCTCAAATTCCGTCTCACGCTATTCAGTATCCTGGGAATCGCCAWTTTCCTACTAGGCTTCGTCCATCCAATTCATTTCATCGGCTATTTGATTGGCCTTGCTGCCGGCGCAGGATTAGGGCTCACTGCGATTCGCCATACCCGATTCGAGCATCGGGCTGACGGCTGGTATTACCGCACTCATCTATGGATTGAAATTGCTGTCCTCGTGCTATTTCTTAGCCGCATTATCTATCGAGTGGCATTCATCGCGCTTTCCCCGACCCCAACCAGCATGAATCCCGCCGATCTTACACAATTTACCAAAGATCCGATAACAGCTGGTGTATTCTTCATCATCGTGTCCTACTATATCCTATTTTTCGGCTATCTGCTTCGTGAAGAGACCAAACTTGATCCAACCGCGAAGGTTTCGAATGCCTCCAGCAGTGAAGGCTCCAGCCCTCAGATTGTCAAATAATGAAACATGGCAGCCCTCAAGGTCTGAAATCACTCAGACTTCCTGAGGGTTGTCTCGATTTTTTTATCAACTTAGACATCTATACCGACAAATTATGTGGTATTCTTCATAGATATATTGCTCTTTATTTGCTTTGCAGTTTTGAGTCAATTATTTTTGTTAACGCTTACATAAAAAGGGTCCAAAGTCCGATGTTCAAGGGGGAAACTATGAAACGAACTATATTTATACGTCTTTTGCTGCATTTAACAATTGCCGTGGTGTTGATTACACTGTTGGTCGGTATGCTCGTTTACCGTTATACAGATTCGATGCTGAAAGAAGAAGTACTCCTTCATAATCAGGAACTGCTCGGACAGTCGCGGAAAATGGTCGAGCAGGCGCTTGGAGAAGTAAAGCAATCAGCAGCTTCGCTCGCTCTGCACTCCGATCTACAGAAAGCGGTATGGCTCTCATGGGATTTGGAGGAGGAGTACCGCTTTCTGAAAAACACCGAAGATCTCATCACCGAACGGATCAATTCCTCCACGTATCTGGACTCCATCTATTTGTACAGCGCCCAAAATCAAAAATTGATCTCTTCCTCCGGCATCACCGACTTGCAGCAGTTCTCATACAAGCAAGGGGTCCAGCAATTTATGGAAAGCAAGCATATTTACGATTGGCAAGCTGTGCATCTGGAAGAAGGCGATCATTCCGTCAACGCCATGACGTTCCTTTTCTCCGTCCCCATTTGGGGTATCCAGAAGAAAGGCGCGATCCTTATGAACTTGAAAGAAGATGTGTTGTACAGCGCCGTCGTTAATTCGAATAACCGCAAGCTCGGGAATATGGCCATCTTAAACCAGGAGGGCGAGGTGCTCTCTTATAAGGATAAAAGCATGCTGCTTAGCCGGTTTAATCAAGCGGACATAGAGCGGATTCAGCGCGAGAAGGAAGGCTCATTCACCGAGAAGATCAATGGCCAAGATACGCTTGTTTCCTTTCTGACTTCGGATACCAATGGCTGGATTTATTTGACTTTGAATCCGTCAGCCGAAGTATTTAAGAAATCTCACGAAGTCATTCGTGTAACGCTCCTGATATCCTATATCGCTTTTTCGCTGGGCATGCTGATGATGATTATCGTATCCATAAGGTATTACAAGCCTGTAAGAAAAACGGTGCACATGATTGCGACGCTGCTGGACAAACCGTTCTCCAAAGTTCATTACAGAGATGAGTTCAGCTACATCGGCGACTCAGTCAACCGGCTTTACATCGAAAATGAAGCATTCAAAGAGAAATTTCGCGGTCAAGAGCTCGTCCTTCGCGATCATGTGGTACTCAGCCTGCTTTCGGGCAAGACGAACGACGACGAGCTGATGCGTCAAATGCAGTACTATGAGCTGGATTTAGATCACACTCATTTCATTGTGCTTGTGCTCCGCATCCATGCGGATGCAGATATTCCGGCAGGCCCTGAAGAGCAGGCGCTGAATTTACTGCATTTTCAGGTACGCGCCATCTGTGAGGAGCTCAGCGCTTCTTGCGGTAAAGGGCTGTACGTCAGCCAGTTCCACAGCCGTGATGTGCTTATTATGAACGCCGGTCATTGGGGAGGCCCTCAAGCCGCCTACAATCATGCGAAGGAGCTGGCAATTCGGATGCGGAACCGGGTGGCTGATGAGCTGCACGGGACATCGGTTACAGTTGGCATCGGCGGGAAGTATGAAAAGTTAAGCGAGATCTCCCTATCGTATAACGAGGCTTTGGATGCTTTGCTGTACGAGCGGATTGCTGGTAATCGAGCGGCTTGCGAGCGATGAGTTAGTGGGTTTCCCTTACAAGAATATTATGTTGACCCAGCTTCTTCATGCGCTTATGACCGTTCGTATCGAGCTTTGTGGAGGCGAAGAGGACGGCAGTCCAGACTTGATTATGGCATTCAGCAAAAAGAACAGCCTAGAGCAAGTCCGCGTCGACCTTGGTCTCGTTATACGCGACATCGCTGGAAGATTGGAAGGAAAACGAGAGATCAAGCATCAAGACGTCGTCGAGAAGCTGGTCGAGTATACCAAGCGGAATTATCGTGAGCCGATCAGTCTGCAGACGCTCGCGGATATGGCCTTGATGAATAGTCAGTACGTATCCAAATTATTTAAAGAAGTGACCGGGAAAAACTTCCTCGATTACTTGACCGAAACGCGCTACAACGAAGCTTGCCGTTTGCTTGAGCAAACGTATCTAACCATTAACGAAATTGCGGAAGCGACCGGATTCGGGCAGAAGCAAAATTTAATACGTACATTTAAAAAATATTGCGGACTAACGCCTTCCGAATATCGGAATCAGCGAGCTGTGCAGCGGATTAACGGGTAAAATACAACAATTGATACTAAACCGAAAATCTGATACCTGATCACATTCGAAAATTGAATCCATTCATCGGTATTGATTCTTGCCCGACCTCCCCCTCCTTCTTATGATGAAAGTGCAGTCACAATTGAATGAGAAGAGAGGGGGAAAAAAGCTATGTCAGTGCCAATGACGACAGTTACACACAAACGGCAGCTTCGTAAAATGATTTTTTGGAAACGTTTACTGGCCAACCGCTATTTGTATGCCATGTTGTTGCCTGCTCTTGTCTATTATACGGTGTTTCACTACGTACCCATGTACGGAGCGCTTATTGCTTTCAAGCAGTTCAGCATCACCAAAGGCATTATGGGCAGCCCATGGGTCGGATTCAAACACTTCACGTATTTGTTCGAGTTGGACAAATTTTGGCAAGTATTTTGGAATACGATCGTAATCAGCTTGTACAGACTCGTCTTTGGGTTTCCGCTGCCGCTTATCGTCGCTATTCTACTAAATGAAGCCCGTAAACTAATGTTCAAGCGGACGGTTCAAACAATCATCTACGCTTAATGGAGGCAGGATTCGAGCAAATATTCGTCTTGTATCATCCTGGCGTCTATCGCGTAGCCGATATCATCGACACTTACGTTTACCGAATCGGGCTCACCGAAGGGCGCTACAGCCTGGCTGCAGCTGTCGGTCTGTTCAAATCCGCTATCAACTTCACCCTGCTCATCATCGCCAACTGGTTGTCCAGAGCGCTCGGCGAGCAGAGTGTGTATTAGGAGGGACAGCTATGCACAACAGCAGTTTAGGGAGCAAAATCTTCGATTTGCTCAATTACGCATTCCTTGCTCTATTGGCGTTACTGACGGTATATCCGTTCTGGGATTCGCTGATTGTTTCGATTACACCAATGCAAGAGAGCATGTCTTCGAGTTTGCATCTGATTCCAAAAAACGTGACATTCGAAGCTTATCAATACATGCTCAATCTGGAACAACTATGGACATCGTACGGGGTTAGCATTCTCATTACCGTCCTAGGTACAATCATCAGCATGGTCGCAACGACAATGGCAGCCTATGCGCTCTCCAAAAAGCAGCTTCCCGGCGGCAGAACGGTCATGTTCTTAATCATTTTTACAATGATGTTCAGCGGTGGCATTATTCCGACTTACTTGGTTATTAAACAGCTTGGCATGATGAACACGGTATGGGCCATGATGGTTCCGACAGCAATTACAACCTATAACCTAATCATCATGCGCAGCTTTTTCAGCTCCATACCAGAAAGCTTGGAAGAGTCGGCTAAGCTGGACGGATGTAATGATTTCGGCATTTTGCTTAGGGTTGTCGTCCCCCTTTCCATGCCGGCGCTGGCGACGATTGCTCTCTTCTATTCGGTGTCCAGGTGGAACGAATTTTTCACGGCGGTCATGTATATTACAGATAAAAAAATATGGCCTTTGCAGCTCTTCCTGCGTTCCATGCTAATTGACAACGAGGCTGCTTTCCAATCGGGAGGGGACAGCCCTTTCCTGCTCGGTCCATCCATCAAAATGGCGACGATTATGATATCCGTAATTCCTGTTGTAATGATCTATCCCTTCTTTCAGCGTTATTTCGTACAAGGGGTTACCCTAGGAGCTGTTAAGGAGTAGCAGGAATCGCAATTTAAAGTATAGGAAAATGAGGAGGAACGAGCATGCGATTGCAAACGAAATGGGTAAGCTTTGCATTAGCTTCAATACTTGCATTATCAACGACAGGCTGTTCAAATAACACGGATACTTCTAACCGAGCGGAGGATAACGCAAAAAGTGGGCAGCCCACGAAGCTGGTGTTTTTGACATCGGGCGATGCAGCCGCTAAGATGATTCAGCCTGGGGACCGGATTATAGCCGAAATTAATAAGCGACTTGGCATTGATCTCGAGGTCAGAACCGTTCCAGAAGGCGGATATGAGAAAATCAGTGTGGCCATGGCTTCGGGCGATATGCCGGATGTCGTAACGATTAACTATCCTTCGGCTTCTGTGAGCCAATGGATCAGTGAAGGGTTGCTAGTCCCGCTAAACGACTTTTTCCCCGTTATGCCGACCGCGAAAGCGAAGATTGAAGCCAATTTCAAGGGAACCGCTGTTGACGGAAAGTATTACGGATATACATTCGTCGAACTCGAACGCTCCAATCAGGCACTTGCTTACCGAGCGGACTGGCTGGAAACGCTTGGGCTGAAACCGCCTGAGACGCTGGATGACTTTTATCAAACAATGAAAGCAATTGCTACGCAAGATCCGGACAAAAACGGCAAAGCGGACACCTATGGCCTAACGGGGGTTAAGAGTACCGGGTTTAACAGTTCCTTTAACTTCGTGTTTTATGCCTATGGTTTGCCTTACTCAGATTGGGCGTTAGACAGCGGGGGTAAAGTAGTTCCTATTTTTGAGCATCCCGCATTCAAGCAAGGCGTTCAGTATATTCACAAATTGTGGAATGAAAAGCTGATCGATCCCGAATTTTTGCTCAACGACACGCAGCAGCGCGAGCAAAAATTCTATCAAAGCAAAGTCGGATTCATGGCCCCGGCTCTTTACCGCCATGTGAATCGACTGGAAACAAGTTTGCAGAAAGTAAATCCTAACGGCAAACTTGGTTTTATGGCTCCGCCTGCAGGTCCAGAGGGCAAGCGGGGGTTGGCGCAGGCTCCGAAGAGCGGCTTATTTACGGCGATTACGAAAAGCGCCAAAAATCCGGAAAAAGCGGCTAAATTCATTGAATTCATGCTCTCCAAAGAAGGTCGTGATTTGCTGGAGCTAGGGATCGAAGGGGTTCATTATTCCAAACAAGGCGATAAAATTACATATAATGATGAAGAGCGGACAAAAGATAACTTTGCTTCGAACGGATGGTCTCATCCGCTTGCTTGGGGTAGTGTCGTTTGGCCGCTGACGGAAACCTACCTGCCGCAAACTGAGCCTCAAGCGGACAGGGCTAAACAATCCGTAGAGATTGCCTCCAAGTATATGGTTCCAAATTTAGTCAACACGACAACTCCGGAAGAAATTGAACGGGGCAGTGTCATTAATGAACTGGCGAATCAATATTATTTGGATATGATTACAGGCAAGAAGGATATCGACAGCGGCCTGGCCGAACTGTCCAAGAAATGGCGGGAACAGGGCGGCGATAAGGTGCTAGAAGCTGTCAATAAGGCTTATTTGGCACAAAAAAAATAGTGACGGAGGCGAATGAACGACGATGAGTAACGATCAAAAGCAGGGATCGCAAGCAAGCCGCAATGAGCAGCCCAACATCGTAGTTATCCTATCGGACGACCACGGAGCATGGGCTATGGGATGTGCAGGCAATCACGAGATCCGCACACCCAATCTGGACCGCCTTGCGGACCAAGGGATGAGGTTCTCTAGCTTTTTTTGCACCTCGCCGGTCTGCTCGCCGGCACGTGCTTCGCTAATGACTGGGCGCATTCCGTCCCAGCATGGCGTACACGATTGGATCCGGGATGGCAATGTGGGCGAATCCGCTATCCAATATTTGCAGGGGCAGATGGCGTACACCGATGTGTTGGCTGACGCCGGTTACGTGTGCGGGCTAAGCGGCAAATGGCATCTTGGCGACAGCGTGACACCTCAAAAAGGGTTCACGCATTGGTATGCTCACCAAAGCGGCGGCAGCAATTATTACAATGCACCGATGATTCGCGGTGGCGAACTGGTGAATGAGCCTGGCTACTTGACCGACGTTATCACGGACGACGCGCTCTCCTTCTTAGATCGGCAGGACGGCAGTAATCCGTTCTACCTAAGTGTCCACTACACAGCGCCTCACAGTCCATGGATCGATAATCATCCTCAGGACATTGTGGATTCTTACGACAGCTGCAAGTTTGAAACCTGTCCGCAGGAGTCCAAGCATCCATGGTCGATCAAAACAGCGCCATGGTCGGACGATCAACGCGAGAATTTAAAAGGTTATTTTGCCGCTGTGACCGCAATGGATACGAATATCGGCCGGCTCGTAGATAAGCTGGACAGCATGGACATTCGCAAGGATACCCTGATTATTTATATGGGGGACAACGGCTTCAACTGCGGGCATCATGGCATATGGGGAAAAGGAAACGGTACGTTCCCCCAAAACATGTACGATACATCAGTTAAAGTACCAGCCATTTTCAGCCAACCGGGTATCATTCCCCAAGGGCAAGTTTGCGATAATCTTGTCAGCGGTTATGATTTTATGCCTACGTTGCTGGCTTATGTAGGCTGTGATCAACCAAATACCATTAGGCTTCCTGGCTCTAGCTTCCACTCCCTCCTCTTGGGCGAATCAGCTCCTATGCGTGAGCAGGTTGTCATTTATGACGAATACGGTCCCGTGCGGATGATCCGGACGACCGACTGGAAATATGTGCACCGTTACCCTTACGGTCCGCATGAACTGTACAATCTGGCYGAAGATCCCAATGAAAAGCATAATCTGATCGACCTTCCGGGGACGCAAGAACAGTGCATCGCGATGAGAGATAAGCTGGAAGCCTGGTTTGCCCGTTACGTCGATCCGATGATTGACGGCGCCCGTGAAGGCGTAACCGGATTCGGACAAATAGGGTTAGCCGGAGTTCATGGCAAAGGGAAAAAGGCCTATTTTGAATAAGGCACAAGGCAATCGGTCCTTATCGTTAAAATAAGCTAGAATACGACACCGCCATTCGAGCGACATTTTAGCCATAGTACGTTAATCTATGAAAAATGATTCATAGGAGGACAACCATGATGCGAGATGTTGAATTCATTATAATGGGTGTGTTCGTTATAGGTATCATGTTGTGCATGTTTGTAGATGTGCTAATGAAAGATAAAGCGATGAGGTTCTCCTATCAGAGTCAAAATGAAATAGAAAGTGCTGCAAAGTCGGTCAAAGTTATTGAAGTTTTTGAGGGGCTTGCGGATTTTAAAGTCTTGAACGATCAGCTGCTTGATCAGAAAAAGGAAGTCGTTTACCCGATGTATATCGATTGCAGCCGCAACACCCTTCAGGCGCAGCCACCTGCTTGTTGATTGCCTTTGTCTTTGCCTGCTGAGGGATAGTGGAATACCTACCTCTACTTCTTCCCCAGCCCTGAACGGCGCAGATTAGCGGTAGAATTTCCATCTATTWCATCTGGCCAAGTTGCACTGGGCAACGGTGTCGATGGATGACTCGTCGTAAACAAAAAGAAATATCGGCAAAACTCCCGTTATTTCAATCCACGCTACCAAGAACAGACAAGGAACTCCGTCGCCGTCCGTTCCTACACTTTAAGCTTGTTTAACAACGCTCTCACTTCTACTCTCCCCGCCCACTTTACCGCTGATCCCATCCTCATCGATTCCGATTCCGATACAGCAGAAAAATAAAAAACGGAGCGCCAATGGCTGCGGTAAACACACCCGCCGGGATATCCAGCGGAGGAAAAGCCGTTCTTGCCACCGTATCCGAGATCAAGACCAAAAGACTGCCTATCAGCGCCGATACAGAGATCAATCCCCCATATGAGGGAGCGACCAGTTTTTTCGCAATATGCGGCGAAATTAATCCGACGAAGCCAATCGCGCCCGCAACCGCCACGGCCGAACCCGCCAGCGCCACGCTGATGAACAGCAAGAAGAAGCGATGCCGCTGAACGGGAGCACCTAGCCCTGCAGCCAGATCATCCCCCATTTCCTGCAAATTAATATGTCTGGCAAAATAGAGCGCCATCGGTATGAACACAATGGTCCATGGCAACAGCGTATACACGTTGTCCCAAGAAGTTCCGTAAACGCTCCCTGTCAGCCATGTATAAGCTTTGGTTGATGAATTCATCGGGCTAAGCACGATCATTAACATGGTTAATGAACTGGTCGCCGCCGAAATCCCGATACCAATCAGGACAAGCCTCGTGGGTGTAACACCTTTATGCCAGGCCAATAAATAAATGATAAGGGACACTAGAGCAGCCCCCACAAAAGCAGCTACCGGCATCCAATGAATGCTGACAGTGCCTGCAAAATACGTAATGAACGTAACAGCGGCCAGGGTCCCTCCTCCGGTTACGCCAATAATATCAGGTGAAGCTAGCGGATTACGGATCATCCCTTGAAGAATCGATCCTGCAACACCCAGTGAAGCTCCCACAAGGATAGCCACAATAATTCGCGGAAGCCTTAGCGTTCCGATCACCAATTCATGCTGCGGGGTGCTTTTTCCAAAGATCGTTTTCAGCACATCCTGCGGTGAAATGAAATTGCTGCCAAGACCCGTACTAATTAGGAACATCACGATGGCCAGCAGAGTCAGACCAGAAATGACAAGGAGAGTTCTCTGATGTAAAAGAAAGGAGAATCTTCCGGTCTTGCTTCGATAAACGATTAACCGTTTCATGACGTCCCTCCWTTCGAGCGCAGCCCTTTTCTAGCCGTATAGATGAAAAAAGGCACACCGATCAAAGCGGTCATGACACCGAGTGGAACCTCTCCAGGCATGATTACAAACCTGGCTACAAGATCGGCCAGAAGAAGCAGAACAGCGCCCAAGACAGCACAATAAGGAATCGCCCAACGATAATCAAGGCCAACAATAAACCGGGCAATATGCGGGATAACGAGGCCAACGAAACCGATTGAACCAGCGACAGCTACTGARCTTCCTGCTAATAGAATTACGGTTATGGCTACAGTCACTTTAACTAATCCAAGCTTCTGTCCGAGCCCCCTGGCAACGTCGTCACCTGACGCAAGGATGTTAACGGGATGCGCCAACACCAAAGCCGTAATCCCTGCGACCAACATATACGGCAGCACCGGAATCAAAGTATCCAAGTTTTTGCCCGCCACCGATCCAGCTAACCAAAACATCACATTCTGCAAAGTAGCCTCGCGAACGACCAGCATCCCTTGCGTAAAGGAACTGAACAGCGCGGTCATGGCAGAACCGGCCAGTACTATTTTGATCGGCGTCAGTCCTTCTCTCCCCAGAGAACCTAGAAAATAAACCGCAAACGCTGCGATGCCTGCCCCTGCGAAAGCTACCCAAATCAATTGGTCGATCGACGTAAGCGGGAGAAATGTAATCGCGATCACGACACAAGAAACAGCGCCCGCATTAATGCCAAAAATACTCGGGGACGCTAACGGATTCCTTGTCAGTGCCTGCATGAGCGCACCTGCAACGGCTAAGTTACCTCCAACCATTGTAGCGAAAAGAGCCCTGGGAATTCGTGTCGTTCGAATGATCACTTGTTCATTCGAATTCACATCGTAATGAATCAGCGACTGGATAACCGATGCAAAGCTCGTATGCGACGATCCAAGCACAACACTCAGTACAAATGATAGTAGAAAAATAAGAATACCAAACACCAAACCCAGCGCTTTATAGGGTGTCTGGTGCAATAATGGTCTCACAGGAATCCTCCTTTTATAACTAGCTGTAAAATTAAGGGAAGGCCGTTGACATAGAAGGTCAACAGCCTCAGCATTGCAATTATTTAGTTACACCATAGAATTTATAAAGATCATCAATCATTAGAACTGCTGCTAATGGACCGGAACCGTTATTCCATGTCGCTGCATTAACTTCGTATACTTTGCTTGCTTTAACAGCTCTTAGATTTTTCCATAGTGGAGAGTCGCTCCAGGTTTTTCTTAATTCCAAGCGTCCATCTGTACGATTCGCCGTTTGGTCGAAGATGATGTCTGCATCCATCTGTGTGATATTCTCTTTGGATTGCAGCTGAATTCCCCACTCTTTGCCCCGTTGGTTGGCTGGACGCGTGATGCCAAGCTCCTCTAGAACAGATGCTGAGAACCCTGTGTACACGATACGGGCATGATCCACACGGAAGTCAACGATACCGGCTTCCAGCTTCAACTTATCTCCCATTTTCGTTTTGAAATCGGTTACTTTCTTATTCCAGTCAGCCAAAAATTTCGTTTCGGCATCCTTCGTATTCGTCGCTTCAGCCGTCAATTTCAACGAGTCTTTCCAGAAATACACATCTTCCGTCATAACCGTTGGTGCAATAGCTTTTAATTGCTCATAAATTTTCTCATCACGGAATTTACTTCCGATAATTAGGTCTGGCTGCAGGGCAACCAGTTTCTCCAGGTTCGGTTGGTTTTCCGATCCCAGGTTCGTAACGCCGTCCATTTTGTCCTTAATGTAGTTATACCAAGGCTGCTCGATCCACGCCTCAACCGCTCCAACCGGCTTCACACCTAAGGCCAAAGCAGCATCTGTCGCCCCTTGGAACAAAGTCACGACTTTTTTAGGCGTTCCTTTAATTTCTGTCGTTCCCATCGCGTGCTTGATCACTCTAACGCTATTCGCGTCCGCAGTCGCCTGTGCTGGCGCTGGCGTTTGTGCTGCTGCTGGTGCCGCTTCCTGCTTAGGCTGACATCCTGTGAAGATGGCTGCCATTGAAAGCATTGCTGCAAGTACCAGTGTTACTTTTTTTTGCCTTACCATTTGTGTGAATCCCCCTAATCTATATTCGAACAATGATATTGATTCTCATTCTTATTATACGGAAGTACTTCGTAATGAAAATGGACATTCGCGACCACTTTTTTGGACTTTTCTGACARCCATACTTCCAAAACCGGCTAACTACGTGCAGCTAGCTCACGATCAAGTGTTAAACCCAAGTTCTCTCTCAACGTAGAACCTGTATACCCCGTGCGATAGATGCCCCTTTTCTGAAGCTCAGGAATAACCTTATCCACAAAATCATTCAAACCACCTGGCAGCAAAGCAGGCATCAGATTGAACCCATCCGCCGCCCCGTTCACCAGCCAACGCTCCATTTCGTCTGCAATCTGCACAGCAGTTCCAGCAAAGGTAAAATGCCCCCTACCCCCGGCTGTGCGAATGATCAGTTCTCTTATCGTCAGGTTTTCCCGGCGCGCCAGGTCGACGTATAGTTGGAACCGCGCTTTCTGCCCTTGTATCTCGTCAATGGGCGGAAGATCCCCGAGCGGCACAGGGCCGTCCAGCGGATACTGAAATAAATTGATTTTGAGCAAATCTGACAGGCTCCGAATGCCATATTCCGAAACAGCCAGTTCATTCAGCTCTCTCTCTTTAGCCTTTGCCTCCGCTTCCGTGTCGCCAACAAATGGAATAAACCCCGGCAAAATCTTCAATTGGTCCTCGGAGCGTCCAAACTGCTTCAATCTGCTTTTAACATCGGTATAAAAGGCAATCGCTTCCTCCATCGTGTTCTGCGCAGTAAAGATCACTTCCGCCAGCTCGGCAGCAAACTGCTTGCCATCCTCGGATGAACCAGCTTGCACCAAAACAGGATGCGTTTGCGGAGAACGAGGGATGTTCAAGGCCCCTTTTACAGAGAAAAATTCACCATTAAACTCAGCACCCTTAATCTGGCTAACATCGGCATAGATGCCTGACTGCTTATCAACCAGCAGCGACTTTTCCGACCAGCCAGCCCATAGACGCTTAACCACCTCAACGAATTCCTTGCCACGGTCGTAGCGAACTTTATGGTCCATATGGTGCTCCCTGCTAAAATTATGCGCAGTCGCGTCCCCTGTCGAAGTCACAATATTCCATCCCGTACGACCTCCGCTAATATGATCGAGGGAAGCGAATTTTCTCGCGATATGGTACGGCTCATTGTAGGTGGTCGAGGCCGTTGCCGTCAGTCCGATATGCTCGGTCACAGCCGCAATCGCAGCTAACAGCGTGAATGCTTCAAGCTGGGGAATGACCCGATATTTAATTAATGGGGTTAATCTGTATTTTTCAGCTAAAAAGATGGAATCCATTTTACCGCGCTCGGCGGTTTTGGCCAGCTGTTGGTAGTAGTTCAGACTTGTCGCAAGCTGCGGCTGCGCGTCTGGATGTCGCCATGAGGCTTCATGATGGCCTGTGCTCAAAATAAACAAGTTCAAATGCAGCTGTTTCTTCGGCTCTTTCACTCCTATCACCTCTTTGTGGTCAAATTTATTTATGACGGCAGTACATAGCCGTATTCTTTTCTTCTCTGCTCTTCTTTCTGCTGCTTCTCCAGAGCCTTCAAACCGATTTCCGTCGCCTCGCTCGGGTTAATAACGAAAACACCGTCGTCATCTCCCACGACCAAATCGCCGGGCTGAACGCTTACGCCAAAAACGCTAACAGGCGTATTAACCTCGCCCTCAAGCTTCAGTGTCCGCGTGGTGAGTGCGCTAATCCCCTTGGAATAAACGGGAAAGCCAAGCCCCGTAATCGCGCGAACATCCGCAGCGCAGCCGGAAACAACGACACCAGCAACCTTTTTAGCTATCGCCGCATAGGTTCTGAATTCCCCCCAGCAAGCGCGCTGCTCATCGCCGGACATGTCAATAACGAGCACATCCCCGGGCTGCACCAACTCCATAGCCTTGGTAAGGGCGCTGGAGTCAATATGGGGAGTACGCACTGTTACAGCGTTCCCCAGCAGACGAATCGGCCTGAACAGCGGCTGAGCGCCGTGCAGGAAACCGAAGTCTGTCAAATGACCGATAGTAGATGGACTAATCTCTTTATATAGCTCCAGAAGTTCGGGCGTTACGCCTTGTACCCTTGGTTGAATACGAAACATAAGTGATCTCTCCTATCCTTATTGTCCTTATTGTCCTTATTGTCCTTCATGTCCTTCATATTCTTAACACCCTTAATTATCCGCGACTCGTTAGCTGCGCTTCTTTGCTCAATTCCTGCGCCTGATGCGCTTCAGTCAAAACATGAAAGGGATTCGCCACTTCACCTTGACCAAAAGGCATGCTGCCCGGAACGCGCAGCGCCTGCTTTTTGAGTAGCGGACGCACAATCTGCTTCCAAGGCCAAGCAGCCTTAACGAACAGCGCGTCATTCAGAACGCCTGCTACCTCATCCGGCACATC
>NZ_JBFTQB010000111.1:0-15035 GCF_056398785.1 Paenibacillus sp. 01T422
GAATAGCGGTAGAGACTATAGTTAATTCTCCGGCAGCTGGACGAAAACTAGTAGAATTGCCGATCTTAGTGGTAGAAACTGGAGTTAATTGGCCAAAAGTGGATCAGCAGCGGAAAATAGCAGCAGTAATCGGAGTTAAGTACAAGTGATCTAGCTACTCCTGTACCCAGTTGCAAGGGGACGCACCAGTTAGGCGGTTTAGCAGCATTAGATGGAAAATTTCCTGTTCTTCGGCCCTGCCCAGTGGCAGGGAACGGAATAGTAGACTTAATCGCTGTAATATGAACGTACACCCAATGTGTGAAGCTAGCTTCTCTAGTAAACCCATCAAGTCGAAACCGAGCTCGAAGCCCCCTGAGTAGTACTCGCATGTATAGCTTTATCCACCCCACGTACCCTACCAAACACAAAGTAAAACACAACCCAAATGACAAACGACAAACCAGCTAGCACTAAGCTAATATTGCTGAAAACAAAGCCGGAGGAATAACGGTACAGCGGGTTCCAGCTCAGCAGATTCCCGAGATCAACGGCTTTGCTGTAAACGCCAATGGCGATGCCTTGCGCAATGAAGTTAACCATGGCGAGCATGCCCATGCCGACGCCAACCTGTTCCGCTTGCAGGGTTCTCGACACGGAGTTGGAAACTGCGATGACGAGAAAGGACTGTCCCACGTTGCCGAGAATCAGGAAACCGGCAATCAGCAGCGGAGAGCCGCCGGTGAATGTGGAGAGCAGCAAGAAGCAGCTTACTAATAAAGCGGCAGCCAAATAAGAGACGAAGGAGTTGCCTCTGGTGTCGGCAAGCTTGCCACCTTTGCGCCCGAATATAGCCGCAGCAGCGGCGGCAGGGATCATCATGAAGCCGATCCAAATGGAGGGCAGCTTGTGAACGTTGGCGAGCAGCAGCGGGCTGAGCACATAGAGGGAGCAGCAGGTGCCATTCACAAGGAAGGAAATCGTCAGCCCGAGTGTATATTTGGCGTTCCTAAAAAGCTTCGGCGCAATAAAGGGTTCCTCCGCCTTGTTGATTCGAACAAGGAATAAAGCCAAAGCGAGCAAAGCGCCAAGAGCAAGCCATAGTCCTTTGGATACGCTCATCAAAAGCAAAGCAATCGCGGCGGCGAGCATAACGCCGCCTAGCCAATCAAATGAGCCAGCGCCCCTAGGCTGCTCATCACGCAAATATTTGCGGTACAAAGGGAGTACCGCAAGAACCAGTAGCGGCACAGCGAACAGCCACCGCCAATGGACGGTACTGATGATCAAAGCCGCTACCACAGGACCAAGCGCGTTGCCGAAGGCTAGGCCAACGGCTGTCATGCCCAGCGCAGCACCCCTGCGCTCGGGAGCGAAGTAACGCAGCGGGATGATCATCGCAATTGCGGGAATGACGGCAGCCCCTGCGGCCTGCAGGCACCGGCCGATGAGCGCCATCGCGAAGGTTTGCGAGGCAAGCCCGAGAAGGGAGCCAGCCGCGAATAGGAGAAGCCCGAAGGTGACGATGCTTTTTAGCGTGTAGCGATCAGCCAGCTTTCCGTAAGTGACAGCGCCGATCGCGTAGATGAGAATATAAGCGGAGGATAGCCAGCTTACTTGGGAGAGGCTAAGCGAGAATTGCTCGCTAATTTTAGGCAGAGCAATATTGAACATGATGCCGGTCATCATAGAAATCGTTAAAGTGAACATCAGAACACGCATTAATTTGTTACTGTCACTGCTGTTACTGTTGTCACTGTTACTGTCACTGTTGTTGTTGTTGTTGTTGTTGTTGTTGTTGTTGTTTCTGTCACTGTTGTTACTGCTGTTACCCTGCCGCGTTCCAGCCACAATGGCAGCCGAACGAATTGAGCTATTCATACGAATATCACGTCCTTTTTCACTAAATATGACTGTCAGTACTGACTGACATTAAGCGGATAAAAAAACTAGGACTGCAATGCCCTAGTAAAAACTTGTACACTCTCATTTACAAAAGGTTCTAATCCAATACTGGAGTAATTCCTGCGGCCGTCGAGATCGTTCATGAAAGCGCCAAATTGCATCATCATGAAAGAGAAAGCATGAAGCTCCGGATTGTCGGAGATTATTTTGCCTTTCTCCACCATCGTGGTGAAATAATCGGTCAGAAATTCAAGCAGCTGCTGAGGATGCTTCTGGGTGCGCTCGCGAAATCCAGGCAGTTGTCCGTCTTCTTTGAGCGAGATCTGGATCATTTTCCGATTGCGGTTCATGATCTCGTGATAGGTCTTCGTAATGAGCAGCAAGTCGGTTTCAAGCTCCCATACCAGCTTCTCAGCAAACAACTTCTTCATTTCTTCCGCATAATGATAGCGGTCATAAGCAGCTTCAAGCAACTTCTGCTTGCTGCCGAAATGACGGAATAACGTCTTCTCGCTGAGGCCTGCCGCGGTGGCAATTTCGAGGGTGGTTACCCCATTGTAGCCCTTTTCTGCAATCAAATTGAGCGCTGATAAAAGCAGTTTATCGCTGCTGCCAATCTTGCTGCTGGTGCTGTTCATGGTTACCCCTCTTCCGAAAAAATGTCAGTGATCACTGACATTATCTTAAGGGACGTCGATGAGAAAGTCAACCGAAGAATCCTATGAACAGAATGCCGATTGTGATGAGAATGGAACAGGTGATTCGCTTCTTGCCTTGCTTTTCTTTGAGGATGACAATGCCTAGGATGGTGGCAAAAACAGTGCCGACTTCCCGAATCGGTGAGATATGGGCGACTGGCGCATGTTTCATGGCGAATAAAAACAACAGATAGGACCCCGGATTCAGGATGGCTCCGAGCAAAATAATTCGGTAGTTCATTTTCCATTCAAGCCGCAGCTGCTTGGAAGCGATAACGATCGGCGTCAGCGCCGCAACGAATCCGATATTGGTCACCTCAAGCAAGGAAATAGCGGAAATATGCTGCAGATTCAGTTTGTCGACGAAGACGTAGCACGTTGTGCATAAGCCTACGCAAAGGGCCATCAGGAATGGCTTGATATTTGAACGCGAGGCAGCTCCTGACCTTTTACCCGTGAAAATGCCGCTAAGCGCAAGGAAGYCAGTGACCATGAAAAGAAGCCCGAGCCAGCCGTATATCGATAAGGATTCTCTGAGGAACAAAACGCCGACTATGGGAATGAATAAGGTGCTAGTGCCTCGCATAATCGGATATATTTGGGACAAATCGCCCATATTGTAGGTGCGTGCCAAGAGTAGTGCATAGGCGCTCTGAAAGGCCGCGGACAAGAGCAGAAGCCCGTAAGAAGATAAGGATAATGGATGAAGCCATAATTCTCTGATCAGAAAAGGCAGCAGGACCACGGTTGTGACCATAATGATCGACCAGAGGAAGACACCCGTGCGCCGCGGGGGAACCCTTCCTTGCCATACGTGTTATACCCTGTGGCACGACCATAACAAAGTTCGATACCATGCAGATTGCCCTGGTAGTCGTTAACGTGATCGTGGCCGCAGAAGGTGCCAATGACATCGCCCATTTCTACCATGGCTGCGAAGAGTCCGGAGTTAACGGGTGCGCAGCACACATTCTCATGCTTGCTGCCATAGCAGGTTTCTGTATCCCAGACCTGCTGATATTCCGGGAGCGGGATATGGAAGAAAGCCAGCGCAGGCAAGGGTTGCCCATCATTTTCAGAGTGCAGCTTTCTCGAAGTTTCTATGTACCATGAGATTTGGCTGCTACGAATCCAATCGTATCCTTGGATATGCGGTACGGTCGACTGGTTGCCCGAGTCGAAAAAATACAGTGCCGCAGCGGCTTCTCCGTCAGCACCTTGAATGGAAACCGTGTAGTTGCCTACGCCATGAATGTCACGAGGGCCGCGCTGTGTCACGGTATGTGGTTGTTCCAACACGGTTTGCATGAGGTCCTCACGCGTAATGATTGTTTCCGTATCGTGGTTGCCGAATACAATGGCCCATGGAATGCCGCGCTTTTCTGCAGCGTGGACGGCTTCCCGAAAAGCTTCCAATGGCTGTTCGCAGATAGGCTCACCAGGAGTTACGTACCCGGTGTAGATGACATCGCCTGTAAATACGACCAGATCAGGCTGCTCCGCATCCAGCACATCTTCCATCAGCTTTCGCGTCTGCTGATCGAGGGTACCACCATCTTTCCAATGTAAATCTGTAAATTGCGTAATCGTAAAGGTCTTATCCTCACGAAAGAAAAGTTGATGCTGCATAAGTGTAGCCCTCCGTCTTTGGGGTTGTTGTTTTCATGTGGTTTTTTATTAAAATGTTGTTGTTTGTTGACAATTGTATATCTGCTGCTCTAAAACTGTCAATGAGTAATTTACAATTCATTTACGTTTCATTCAATAATCCTAAGAATTGAACATACCTATAAAAAAAGATGATTTACTATATGGCGAAATCCACATACCTTTAAGATATACGCTATTTTGTAAGATATGAAGGGAGACTCCCACGTGCCAGATGCGAAGTTTGAATTACGCTGCTTGAACTCATTAGCCAAAGTGATCGCTCGGAAGGTAGGGCTGGCACCAAGTGAACTTACCCTATATGGGGATCATGACGGATACATAATCAGCGATCAGCCGGGGCTGTACCCAGATCCGTTGCTGCCTCTAGAGGCTGGCGGAGAGATTGCGCTCCCCAAGAGCTGGGGGTCTTTCTGGGTGACTGTCGATCTGCGTGATCACCCTCAACCGGAGGGTCTACATCCGATTGATGTTACGTTATCGGCTGTGGACGGTATTCAAGTCGAATCGCAGCGCATCCATTTGCAGATTTTAAGCGCCTCCTTGCCCAAGCAGAAGCTCATCCGCACGGAATGGTTTCATACAGACTGCTTGGCCAACCATTACCAAGTGGACGTTTTTAGCGAAGAACACTGGAGGCGAATTGAGCAATACTTCCAAACGGCGGTTAAGCAGGGTGTGAACATGCTGCTAACACCGCTATTTACGCCACCTCTGGATACAGAGGTTGGTGGTGAGCGTACGACGGTGCAGCTTGTAGGTGTGGAGTGGGATGAGCAGGCGTACCGATTTGATTTTGGCTTGCTGGAGAGATGGATCTCGCTAGGGGAACGCTGCGGGGTTCACTATTATGAATTCTCTCATTTATTTACGCAGTGGGGGGCGAAGTATGCACCCAAGATTATGGCGACTGAGCAGGGACAGCTGAAGCGGATTTTTGGCTGGGAAACAGATGCATCTGGAGATACATATGGCCAGTTCCTCGAGGCATTGCTGCCTGAGCTTGATCGGTTTATTCAGGAGCGAGGGCTTGGGGATCGCGTTTTTTTTCACGTATCTGATGAACCGACTGTGGATCAGTTGGAATCATACCGAACGRCCGCTGGCAAAATCGGTAAGTTCCTAAGCAGCTATCCGACATTTGATGCCCTATCCGATTATGAGTTTTATGCGCATGGTCTAGTGAACACGCCTGTCGTAGCTAATAATCATATCGATGAATTCATCAGCCGTGGTGTCGACAATCTATGGACCTACTATTGCTGCGCGCAGTATAAGCAAGTATCCAATCGCTTCTTCGTCTTTCCTTCCGAACGCAATCGGATCATTGGTTTTCAGTTGTATAAGTTTAATATCAAAGGCTTCCTACATTGGGGATATAATTTCTGGTATTCGCAATATGCGCGTAAAATGTTGAACCCGTTCATCCAAACAGATGCGAATCGGGCGTTTCCTTCCGGGGATGCTTTCCTCGTCTATCCGGGGGAAGAAGGGCCAATAGAATCCATACGGATGGTCGTCTTCTATGAAGCTTTGCAAGACTTAAGGGCGTTAGAAAGTCTAGAGAGTTTGATTGGTCGGGAGCGCGTAATCGCGTTGATTGAAGAGGATCTCGACACGCCGCTTACCTTCAGTGAATACTCACAGGATCCGAAATGGATCACCCGGAAACGCGAGAAGATCAATCGCCTGCTAGTATCGCGTTGACAGGCTAACCTCCTACTTATACACTAGATGAAAACAACATGAAACATCACAATGTTGCTAGCATCGGTCATAGGTAGGAGGTTATTTATGTCATTAACATTCGAGGATCGCAGGATGAAGATCCTGAACCATTTGGAGATGGAAGGGAAAGTTCAGGTTCTTCACTTGTCTGAGCTCCTTAGCGTTTCGACCGAAACGGTCCGGAGGGACCTCGATCGCTTGGAGAAGGRGGGCAAGCTTCGCAAAGTATACGGAGGCGCGGTCAAAATGCGCATGGAGCTTGTCGAGCCGCCTTTTCTGAGACGGACGCAGATGATGAAGAAAGAGAAGGCGGCAATTGGCAAGGCGGCCGCCTCCATCGTGCAGGATGGAGAGACGATCATGCTGGATAACAGCACGACAACGCTCGAGATGTTGCCTTATTTGAAGGACCATACCAATGTCACCTTGATCACGCACTCTGTCCCTGTCCTTAATCTGGCGATGGAGACCTTTGGCGGGAGAATTATTTTCTTGGGCGGAGAAGTTAATCTGGAACTCAAAGCAGCCACGGGCTCCCTTACGGATCAGATGCTGGACCAATTCAAGGTGAATAAAGCGTTCATCTCGGTTGGCGGTATTTCGCTTGCTGATGGGATCACAGACTTTCATTTGGCCGAAGCGGTCATCTCGCGAAAAATGATGCAGCGGGCGGAGGAGGCGATTCTGGTTGCGGATCATTCCAAATTCGGCATGTCTACATTTGCCCGAGTGGCCAAGCTGGACGAAATCTCGATGCTGATCACGGATTCAGGCTGTCCGAAAGAATGGATCGATACCATTGAAGCGCTGGGCATTGAAGTGCTGATCGGCGAATAACCCGAGTCATCCCATAATCGCTACTGAACCGCTTGCGTAAAGCGGCGAGGTGGCGATTTTTCCTTTGTTTTTCAGGGGATTCTCATAAAATGAAGATGCTACAAAAAGCGGCGACGGCCTATTCTTAAGAAAACAATACGACTGAAAAATAAGCGATATACGGCTTCTCGCTCCACCATGTATGCTTCATTCACAGGCTAATCCGCATATGGCATTAGCGCCAAATCATCAATAATCATCTAGGGGAGTGTTTCTATGAAAAGAAATAAAGCATTCAAGGTGCTTCCTGTACTTGCCTCCGCGCTCGTACTATCCTTAGTAACGGCTTGCGGCAATTCAGGTACAACCAAAGAAGCAAACGGAAGCGTAGCGCCAGCTGCAAGTGCATCTGTTTCTAATGAACCTGTGAAAGTGACATTATGGACGCCGATGAATCCGAATACGAAAGCGGTCGTCAAAAGCTTGAACGAGCTGCCGATGGTCCAGGAATGGGCTAAGAAGACGAATGTAACGTTTGACTTCCAGCATTCCTCCGGGAATACGCCGCAGGACGATGTTCAGCAATACGGCGTTATGGTTGCTTCTAATAACTTGCCGGATTCGATGCTTTGGAACTGGAGTAGCGTACAGGGCGGAACCTCTAAAATGTTCAAAGACGGCACGATCATTAAACTCAATGATTTAATTGAGAAAAATGCTCCGAATTTGAAAAAAATCCTGGATGCTAATCCGCAAATCGCTAAGCAAATTAAAGCGGACAACGGCGATATTTACGCGCTGCCTCACTTGAAGGTCGGCCAATACGGTCAGTACAAGACATTTAGCGGAATGGTAGTCCGTCAAGATTGGCTCGAGGAGCTTGGATTGCAAGCGCCGGAAACGATTGATGAGTGGGAAACTGTGCTAAGAGCTTTCAAAGAGAAGAAAGGCGTTATTCCTTTCACGCTGAACAAAAGCTATCCGCTTTCCTTCGCTGACTTCGCAGGCGCATACGGTGTAGCGGGCATGTCGACGATTGCCAATGCAAGCTCTTTCTATATTGATGGCGGCAAAGTGAAATTCGGTCCTACGCAGCCAGAGTTTAAGCAATATTTGACGACGATGCAAAAATGGTACAAAGAAGGTCTGATTGATCCAGACTTCGCTTCGAATGATACCAAAACGATGGATGCCAAAATCACCTCTGGTAAAGCAGGCGCGTTCTACGGCTTCATCGGTGGCAGCATCGGGACGTACACACCAGCGCTGCAGAAAACAGATCCGAAAGCGAAGCTGGCAGCTGTGCAGTATCCGGTATTGAAAAAAGGCGACGAGCCGAAGTTCGTGCAAGCGTCATGGGAGTATGACAATATCGGAACGGTCATTACAAGTTCCAATAAACATGCAGCTGAAACGGTAAAAGCCATCGACTATCTGTACAGCGATGAAGGAGCTATGCTCAAAAACTTCGGTGTAGAAGGCCAAACCTATACCAAAGCTGACGGTCAGCCGAAATACACGGATTTGATCCTGAAAAACCCGGACAACCTGCCAATTTCCCAAGCAATGGCCAAATATTTTATCGCCAACTACGGCTTCTCCGGTTTGGATGATGACCGTTACAATGATCAGTACTACCAATTGCAAGCACAAAAAGACGCCGTGAAGCTATATGCCAAATATGCAAACAACGCTTATAAAGTTATGCTTCCGCCAGTTGTCCTGTCGACGGATGAAGCAAAAGAGTCTGCGAAGATCCTTAACGATGTAAGCACACTTTTGACCGAACAAATCACGAAAGTTGTCATGGGCGCTACGAAAGTTGAAGACTATGATAAAACGATGGAACAAGTGAAAAAAATGAACATTGACCGTGCGGTCGAGATTTACCAAACAGCGACAGATCGTTATAACAAACGTTAATACATGGCTGGCATATGGGGGAGGGGGAGCTTGGCCTCCCCTTTTTTAACACATCAGTAAGGAAGTGAGAACATGGCGAATTCCATTCGGGGTCTACTCGACGACATTAGAAAAAATCGCGCAATCTACCTGATGGTATTGCCGGTCGCGCTATACTTCTTCATTTTTAAATATTTCCCGATGTACGGAGCGGTGATCGCTTTCAAGGATTTCAGCCCGGCCAAAGGGATCTGGGGCAGTGATTGGGTCGGCTTTGCACATTTCAAAGATTTCTTTCAAAGCTATTACTTTGTTCGCGTGCTGCGTAATACGTTCTTAATTAGCTTCTATAATCTGATTTTTGGCTTTCCAGCACCGATTATTCTCGCGATTTTGCTCAATGAAATTCGCATGAAAATGTTCAAATCCATCGTGCAGACGATTTCCTATTTGCCGCATTTTATCTCCATTGTCGTTATCTCTGGATTAATTATTGATTTTACGAACCGCGGCGGCATTGTGAATGCCATCATTATGTTCTTTGGCGGTCAGGATTCAGCACTTATGAATAATGCGGAAAACTTCCGTACCATTTTCGTATCCACATCGGTTTGGCAAGAGCTTGGCTGGTCATCCATTATTTATTTGGCTGCTCTTAGCGGGATTAACCCCGAGCTGTACGAGGCTGTTCGTGTTGACGGGGCGGGAAGATTCCGCCAAATCTGGAGCGTAACGCTGCCAGGACTTATCCCAACGATCATGATCCTGCTCATTCTTCGGATTGGCGGCTTGATGGAGGTTGGCTTTGAGAAGATTGTCCTGCTTTACAATCCGAATACGTATGAAACGGCGGATGTGATCTCATCGTTTGTTTACAGGGAAGGGCTTGCCCAAGGGAATGATTACAGCTATACGACGGCCGTAGGACTGTTCCAATCGATGATTAACTTTGCCTTGCTTATTAGCGCTAACAGCATATCCCGCCGATTCTCGGGCAGCCGGTTGTGGTAGTCTAATCTTACGACGTCAGCTTGTCTTGTGAGAAGCTCTCAGGAGGAAACGAACGATGAAATTAAGCGCATCTGAGCGTCTATTCGATATCGGTAATGCGATTCTAATGATCTTGTTAATTATTTGTACCGTATACCCGTTCTACTATGTGTTCATGGCCTCTATCAGTGATTCTAACTTACTGATTCAGCATACGGGACTGCTGCTTAAGCCGCTCGGTTTTAACTTGACCGCCTTYGAAAAGGTGATTGCGAATCCGAACATTTTGAGCGGGTATGGGAATACGCTTTTAATCTTAATTCTCGGTACGGCGGTTAATCTATTTTTTACAACACTTGGGGCTTACGCACTGTCCAGAAAGTTTGCTTTGCGTAAATTCCTGATGATCAGCATTGTTTTCACGATGTATTTCAGTGGGGGCCTGATCCCGACTTACTTGTTAATCAACAATTACTTGCACATGGGCAACAGCTACCTTGCGCTGATCGTGCCAGTAGCCATTTCCACCTGGAACTTAATTATTATGCGGACATCGTTCGAAGCAATCCCGGAAGGATTGATGGAATCTGCCAAGATTGACGGCGCAGGCGAGTGGCGCATTTTGTTCCAGATCGTGGTCCCGCTGTCGATGCCAGTTATTGCCGTCATGGTGCTGTACTACGGTGTTGCGCATTGGAACTCCTGGTTTAATGCCATGTTGTTCCTTCATGATCGGGAGAAGTTCCCGCTGCAGCTCATTCTTCGCGAGATTCTCGTCCAGAACAGCACAGATTCGATGACGACAGGAACGGGGAATGCGAACGACACGCAAGCGATTGGTGAAAGCATTAAATATGCAACGATCATGGTTGCGACGTTACCGATCCTCATTGCCTATCCATTTTTACAGAAATACTTTGTGAAAGGTGTTATGGTCGGAGCGATCAAAGAATAAAGAAACCAGAACCTGTTCTCTTTTTGGATGTTCGAAAAGAGGGCGGGATATTTGGGTTTTCGGCCTAATGGGCAGGGAAACGCCAAAAAATGATGATGCTGCAAGAATCGTAGATGTACATCAGCGGTAGAAGATGGGATAATGCGCATACAGCATGAGTAGGGGAGGGGCTTCTTTCCATGAAGCGGAGCGTATTTCTTTTTTGGCTTTATTCGAACTTAACCATCCTTTGTATCCCCATTGTCATCACGATGTTGGTGCTCTTTCAATCACAGCATTTGCTCCACTCGGAGGTCATTCGTTCCAATAAAGCGCTGCTAAATCAAGTGAAGCAGTCTCTGGATAACCAATTTAAGGATATTAAACGGATGGGTTTGCAGCTCTCTTTGGACCCAAAAGTTATTAAATATGTCAATCAAACGGAATTCAACAGCTCGCAAGTGAAGATCGACACGCTCGACCTCATCACATCTCTACGTTCCTATGCGGCATCAAACGGGGATATCAACGATTTGTATGTGTATATGAAAAAGCAGCATTTCGGTGTGACTACCTCAACAATGAATCAAGACGAGCTGCTGTTCCAATTGCTTCACGAAAGCAATAAAGGCATGACCTTTAAAAAGTGGAGCGACAGCATGGAGAAAATCTACTTCGGTAATTTTCTGCAATTAGCCGAAGATGACATGGTGTATTTGCAGTCTCTGCCTATCCAGAATGCCGATGAAGCACCGGCGACACTTGTGGTCATGCTCAATGCGGAGCGTCTGAAATCAGCCATCTCGAACATTCAGCTCGCCCAAGCGGGTATTGTGCTGATTCTGGACTCTAGCAATAAGCCCATTATGATCGCTGGCGAGCCGGGGCATGTTTCCGACCTTGATTTGGCGCAGATTTCATCCTCTGCGGAAGGCTCGTTCAGCCAGAAATGGGACAAGGAAGAGGTGACGGTTTCCTACGTTTCCTCGGTCGAAAATGAGTGGAAGTATGTCTCTATCGTGCCTACGAAGATATATGCGGCGAAAGTCAGCCAACTGCGCAGCTGGATTTATGCGGGCTTATTCCTGTGTATTTTCGTCGGCGGTCCGATGTCGATCTGGTTGACGCGCAGACACTATATGCCGATTCGCCGCATGGTGGATTTGGTATCTCCGAAGGTTAAATCGAACATGCAGGGTAGTAAAGACGAGTTCCTGCTGCTGCAGTCCTTCATGTCGGAGAATGCCGCCTTTCAGGATACGGCGAATACGACCATCCAGAAGCAGCAGGACGTGCTGCGCAGCCACTTTCTGGCGCGACTGCTCAAAGGCCGAGTCGAGAGCGGCTCAGCCCTGGCGCAATCGATGGCATCGTTCGACCTGCGGTTTGAGACGAACCGCTTTGCGGTCTTGCTTTTTCATATCGGCGATTATACCGCTTTGTTCAATGATAATGGGTCGCGCGATGCCGAATCCAAGCTGCAATATGTGTATTACATTGTGACGAACATCACCGAAGAACTGATTGGCCGCAGGCATACGGTGTTTACGACCGAAGTGGACGGCATGATTGCCTTCCTCGTTAATATCCTTAATGAGGATGAAGCGCAGGCGAAGCAGGACTTAATCGACGCTGCGCAAGAGGCGCAGGAGGTTATTCAGGGGAAATTTTATATCCAGCTGACGATTGGCATCAGTGATATTCATCCAACGTTGGCCGGAATTCCGCATGGATTTGATGAGGCGCTGGAGGCGCTTGAATACAAATTCGTCATCGGTCCAAGTCAAATCATTCCATTTGAACGGATTAAACGACCGAAGAACGAACTGTACTATCCGCTGGATATGGAGCGTCAGCTTATCAATCATATACGCACAGGCCAGTACGAGGAGGCCATGGAGGCGGTCAGCGAGTTGATTGTCACGAATGTGTCCGACGGCACGTTGTCGCTGCAGCTAGGCAAGCTTCTTATGTTCGAGCTGATCGGCACGATTTTGAAAGCGATTGAGCACCTGGATCAGGGACCGAACGAGTTGGCCGTTGAGAAGCATGCGTTAATTAAGCAATTGACACAGTGTGAGTCTTTCGCGGAAATTGAAGATGACATTTATAAATTTTTGAAAACCGTTTGCGACTACGTAGACTCCAAGAAGAAAAGCCATAATACGAAACTGAAGGATCATGTGCTGAGTTATATCGATGAGCATTTGGCGGATATGGATCTAAGTCTGACATCGCTTTCGTTAAAATTCGAAGTGAATGCGCCGTATTTGTCACGCTTCATCAAGGAGCAGTCTGGCGAAACATTCATTGATTATGTTAACAAGCAGCGCGTCCAATTATCGAAAAAGCTGATGATGGACACCGATGACACGATTACGGATATTACGCAAAAGGTCGGGTTCTCGAACAGCAATACGTTTATTCGCGTGTTTAAGCGTTATGAGGGGATTACACCAGGGCAGTTTAGAAAAGGCGATCAGCTGTGATCGTCTTGTTTCTATTGGATAAAATGAAAAAAATGGCAAATACTAACCGCACTGTTAACAGGCGGGAGGGTGAAGCATGGAATTGCCACAAGATTCATTCCAAATCTCTACAGAGATGAAGACGAATATGCGTAAGCTTTTCGATTGCTTTCATTCATCCGACGATATTCGCACCAGGGAATTTCGCCTCCAGGGCGTTCAAGGTGCGATTCTTTATCTTAACGCCGCTACAAACCGGGACAAGCTGCAGTCTGATGTTTTGAAGCCTTTACTACAGTCTAAGGAGGGGCTTCTGGAAGATATCTTGCCCATTCTCGATATTGAGCTCGTCACCGATTTGGAGAGCGCAGCAGCAGGGATGCTGCAGGGGAAATGCGCGATTCTGCTCGATCAACGCGTAGACATTATTCTGGCTGATGTTGCCGCAAGCATGGAGCGCAGCATCACGGAATCCCAGAATGAGCAAGTTATCCGCGGTTCTCATGAAGGCTTTGTCGATGACGCCGCTGTCAATGTGCAGCTGATTCACAAACGGCTCAAGAATCCGAATCTGGTCGAACGGGACTTCACTTTGGGCGCACAAAGCCCGACAGGCGTCAAGCTGCTGTACATGAGCGAGCTTGCTGATCTCAATGTTGTTAACGAAGTGATTGCCAGGTTGTTGACCAACGATGACGTGTTTATTAAATCACCTGGACAAATCTTGAATCGGTTGGAGAACAGCCGTTGGTCTCTTTTTCCGCAAATGTTATACACCGAAAGACCCGACACCACCGTTTCCCATCTCATGGAGGGTAGAGTGATTCTGCTTGTGGATGGCAGTTCGTTCGCGGTCATTCTCCCGGTGACCTTTTTTATGTTTTTTCAAATTGCAGACGATTTCAATGTCCGGTGGTGGAACGGGACTTTTTTTCGGTTTCTCCGGTTTATTAGCGTCATGATGGGAATGGCTCTTCCTTCCATTTATATTTCCATCGTCTCGAACCATTTCGAGGTGCTGCCGATTGATTTGCTTTTTTCCTTGAAAGCGTCTTTAGAGAATATTCCTTTCAATCCTCTCATTGAAGCCCTGTTCATGATCACTGTGCTCGAATTGCTGCGAGAAGCGGCCATCCGGCTTCCGAAGTCCATTGCTTCCACACTGTCCATTGTAGGAGGGTTGGTTATCGGCAGTGAAGTGGTGAACGCCGGATTAGTATCCACCACGATGATTGTCGTCATTTCATTGACGGCCGTAGCATCATTCAGCATGCCCTCTCATGAAATGCGCCTCGCGATTCGGTTAGTCAGCTTTCCGATCATGATCTCTTCCTTACTGCTGGGTTTTGCGGGAATTGCTTTCAGCTTCAGTTTGTTGTTTATGCATTTAACCAAGCTCGAAACGTACGGCGTGCCTTACTTCTATCCGTTTACTCCGTTTCAGCCGCGCCGGATCTTGACTACGCTCATTCAGCTTCCTGCGAGAATCTTCCGGCGGAAAGCTTCGAATAGGAGGATGTCATGACAAGAATGCAATTATTTGCTTTTATTCTCCAAACTCAGGTTGGCATTGGTGTGTTGTCTTTCCCATATGTGCTACATAAAGCTGCAGGTGTTGATGGCTGGATATCGATTCTTCTGGCGGGAGCTTGCGTGAGTCTTCTTCTGACGATCTATGTGGCATTATGCAAGAGATTTCCTGGGCAAAATTTATATGAATTCGTGCCGCTTATTCTTGGGAAATGGCTTGGCAACATGGTCAACGCTATTTATCAGCCCCGAGGCTATCCCCTTCATCCCGCAGCCTGTACCGTATTTTCTGAACGGGATTTCTTTGCCTTTTTTAGAACGGTTGGATCTGATCTTTCTTTCTGTGTGGTTAGTAAAAGTGACAGCAACGCTGATTAGTTACTTGTACGCCGGCAGCAAGGGGGTAGGCTACTGGTT
>NZ_JBFTQB010000112.1:0-15544 GCF_056398785.1 Paenibacillus sp. 01T422
GATTCACACTCTCCACCTTCGCGTTGACTTCATCAACGGAAGTTTCGATGTGAATGAACGACTCTTGAGCCTCGCCGGAAATCGTTAATCCGGCCTGCACTTTGCCCGCTCCATCTTGCATGGAGCTTACCGCGTGGTTGATCTGTCTCTGAATCGTAGAGACCAGATTCGTAATATTGCGTGCTGACGAAGCAGATTGCTCCGCAAGCTTACGCACTTCACCAGCAACAACCGCGAAGYCGCGGCCCGATTCTCCCGCACGTGCAGCTTCAATCGCCGCGTTCAGAGATAGCAAATTGGTTTGCGTGGAAATCTCATTGATGACATTGACAATCTCGCCAATTTTGTGGGCATTTTTCCCTAATGCTTCAATGACGCTGTTCACTTCTTGCACCGCTTCCGAAATCTCGCCCATCTGCCCTGCGATCGATACGACAGAACGTTTACCGTTTTGCGCGGCTGCTGTGGCTTGTCCAACAAGTCTAGCTACTTCCTGAGCAGACTCATCAATCAGCTTGGTGCTTGTAAGCATTTGCTGCACAGCCTCATTCGCTTGATTCACACCCGCAAACTGCTTCTCAAAATCTTCCGAAAGCTGCTGACTGGACGTCGCCACCTGTTTGGCAGCTTGCGAACTTTGCTCCGAGCTAGCTAGAAGCTCTTCTGAGCTTGCCGAAAGCGTTAGTGCATTATCAGCAATTTGAGACACCAAACTGCGCAGGCTTCCTGTCATCACATTAAAGGAGCCCGTTAATTTACCGACCTCATCCTCATACGGATAGTCCCCTTTTACAGAGAGATCCCCGCTAGCCGCTTTCTCCATATGCTCCTGTAATCTACGAATCGGAGTTGTAATGATCATATTTAATGCCAGTGCATTCACTGTCATAACAACAATAGCGATAATAACCGTAAGAATGATAACCCAGTGGGAAGTTTTGGAGTCGCTGCTGCTCGTTTTCTGGAAATTCTCAGCCGCTGTCTCTTTGAGTTGCACCAATTTATCGAGGGCTACGATGGTTTTATCACCATGCGGAGACACTTCATTATTATAAACCTGGTAGGCAACTTGATTATTCTTCGTAGCATGATCGATCGTCGTTGTGACGATTTCGCGATACTTCTTATTCAGCTCTTCAAAATCTCTGAAAGCTGCCGCTTCCTCTTCCGTTAACCGAATCCCTGCCAATTTCGTGACAAGCTCCTGATTCATCGCGCTGTTTACATCAAGTTTGGCTTTCAGCTTACCTTTATATTTCACATCTACAGATAACATCATTTCAAGCAAATTTGATTGAGTTTCATTGAAGTTGGTTTTTAGCTGATTAATCCATTTGACAGATAACAGGCTTTCCTCGTACATTCTAGTAGAATTACCAGACATCTTATCCATGAAGTAATAACCCGTAATACCCACAATCAGCAGGAATAAAATAGCAATAGCATTCATGAAGAGCAGTTTGTAACGCAGTTTAAGGTTGCGAAGGACGGACAGGTTGGCTTTCACATTTCTTGCCTTCTTTCGTTGATTCACATCCAATTTCAAAGTCCAGTTCTCCTCCCGACATGCAGATCCTCTAACATATGTTAGATTACCTTATACATAAAAAATTAATTTACCTATGGTTTATTTTACAAACAAGTGAACATTATGTAAAGACAAAATTCGCCATAAAACGTATATCCATAGAACTTTTATCCTAGTATATTACTACCACTTTATCTGTAGATCGGGATTTTTGTTATGCAATTAATAGGCGTTATTGAGAATCCGCTCTCGGGTTATGGCAGAGGATCTAACATCTGGAAGGAGATTGAAACATTTCTACAGATGAACCAAATTTCCTATGTCGCTAAAATAACGAAAAAAGCTGGCGAAGCCCAGGGGCTCGCCATCTCTATCATTCAAGAACATTCGGTTAGCAAGCTCATTGGGACATCGGTTTCACTTCGCCCACAAATGCCTTTGCTTATTCAAGCAGATGGCGAATTCGCGGGGGCCACACCTCTGCAAATCAGCTTGGAGCCTGCGTCTATCACCGTCATTTGCTATACGGATAGTTTCAATCGCTCGCGCTGTACAATCAAGTACACGACGAATCCAGCGAGGATACACGCAATACCTGTAATCGACAGATCCGGTGACAGCCCATCCTTGGATATTTGTGTATAGAGACCAACTCCGGCAAGCATCATCGCATTTTCTACGAAATTTTGAATAGCTATCGTTTTCCCTGCTCCTACCATCCCCTGGCCTCTATCTTGCAAGACGGAATTCATAGGTACAATAAACACACCGCCGCTGAACCCTACAAGAAGTAGYAGTCCTATTGTTGTATACAAATTGGTGATAAGCGGGAACAGCAAAATGCAGATGATCATGAGAATTCCGAATATAAATGAATTATAGTACCGCTTGGCTGGAACTAGCTTCGGCGTCATCAGTGCCCCAAGCATGATCCCTACACCGGTTACAGCGACAAGCATAGAGATCTGATCGATGGACTCGATGCCAAGATGAGCCGGCACCCATGCGATGATCGCTAGCCGAACAACCGAAGAAGTCATCCAGAATGAGCCAGTGCCAACAAGCGAGAAACGGGTAGCGCGGTCTTTCAACAAAGCACTCATGTCAGAAAGGAAGGTTCTCGCTGCCCTCCCATAGCGGATCGACGGATCGCCTTGCATTTTCGGCATTTGCAGTGTCAATTGCAGAGATAACAAGTACAGGACAAGGCAAGCGATCATCGAACCTGACAGCGACATTTTCGCCAAAATACCACCACAAACAGAACCAAGCAAAATGGCCATTATCGTATACCCTTCCATTCGCGCATTGGCTCGGAGCAGTTCATCATCGGAATGGGTCAGCGCAGGAAGAATACCATATTTGGCTGGTGAATAAACCGCTGCCCCTATGCCGACGATCCCATAGCTGACAGCCGGGTCCACATGAAGGAACATCGCGATAATGCCGATGCTTTTGATCACATTTCCGACGAGAAGAACGCGGGATTTGGAGTTCTTATCAGCTATAGCACCGACAAAAGGCGCCAATAGCACGAATGCAACCAGAAAAAAGGCTTGAACAACACCGATGTAATAGTCGGGAAAGGCATTCTGCTTAATAATCGCCAAAGTAATGAAGAGAATCATATTATCGGCAAAGGCGGAAAGAAATTGGGTCAAGTTGAGCGTCTGAAGCGGTTTCATTTTCATATCATTTCTCTCCCTTAGGATGCATGATGCTCCTCTAGCGCAATTCGCTTAATGGATACATAATCTACTTTCCCACTGCCCAGAAGCGGCAATTTCTCTACATATCGCAGCTCGGAAGGCATATAAATCCCCGGATGCCCTTTCTGTTTCATCGATTCTTTCAGAGCCTGGAGGTGTGTATCTGCGCTGTTATGGTACACCACAATCCGTTCCCCTTTTCGCGCATCTGGCACAGCAACGGCTGCGCATATGGCTTGTAGCGGCAAGCTCATCGATACGAGTTCCTCGACCATTGGCAGCGACACCTTTTCCCCGCCAATCTTGGCAAAAGACTGCATCCTGCCCTGTATCGACAGGAATCCTTCTTCATCGATTTGTACAATATCGCCACAGCTGTACCATTCCGGGCAAGGAACAAAACCCTGACCATGGATCAAATATCCTTTCATCACATTGGGACCTTTCACAAGCAGATTGCCGCCAAGCTCGATGCCATCCACCTTCTCAATCCGAACCTGAATACCTGGCAGTACACGACCTACGGTTCCTTTTTTAACATGCATAGGCGTATTGAGCGAAATAACGGGCGCTGTCTCCGTCGTTCCGTAGCCTTCCATGATCCTGATGCCGAATTTATCGGCCCAGGTTTGACGGACTTCCTCTTTCAGTTTCTCGGCGCCAGCCACGACATATTTCAACGAACAAGCAAAATCATAAGCATGAGCCGTTCTCGCATAAGCCGATAGAAACGTTGACGTACCGAACAAAATCGTAATATTCCGATCGTAAACAATCTCTGGAATCACTTTATAATGCAGAGGATTTGGATACATGACCACCTTCATGCCAGAAAGTACCGGCAGCATCGTCCCCGCTGTTAAACCGAAGGAATGGAACATGGGCATCGCTCCGAGGAGAATATCAGCCGCATTGAAGGCAATCACAGCCTTGGCCTGCTGTATATTAGCACAAATATTTCGGTGGGTCAGAACAACCCCCTTTGGTTTGCTTTCACTCCCTGATGTGAAGAGAACAACCTCATTCTCCCCTTCGCCGACCGGACCTTGCACTTTCATCAAGTAATTATGGAATCCCACCCATTTATGTTGAAAAGCAATGCTCTCTCTGACCTCTTCCAGATAAATAATCGAGTAGACTTCACTTGCCTGATTGATAAAATCGGTCAGTCCCGCCTTCTCGATAAAAGCTCGAGACGTAACAATCGTCTTCGCAGAAACGGTTTCACAGGCGTCCAGCATGGCTTGTTTTCCTGCGGTATAATTCAGTATCGCCGGCGTAATTCCCAAGCGGAATAATGAAAATAAAGTGACGACATGCGCCGCCGCATTCGGCAGTAGGATAGCTGTACGCTTCTGGTTGCCGAGCAGTTCCTTCAATCGCTCCGCCATTGTATAGGTGGTTAACAGCAGCTTGCGGTAGCTTATCGACGTATTCGATAGGATGTCTTCACAAATCATTTTTGAATAACCATGCTGCTTGGCAGCGGTGAGCATTTCGTTGAATAAATTAAGCTCCGGTTTCATCCGGCTATCTACGAGATGACTCTGCATTCGGCTGCCGATCTGATCCGTTGCCTGCTCCTTCTGAACTCTTCGAGAAAGGTGCTCATTCACAGGCACTTGAAAAGATTCCCCAATCGTGATGGTAACTGCCGGAAACCATATCTGTTTCATTTTGCCACGAAGATACGAAAATTTTGAGAACTCCAACCCGTTAATCGCTATCGGCACCATGTGCGCCTGAGATCTCGATGCAATGTAACCAATGCCGCCGTACAACTTCATCATGCTGCCAGTGGTCGATATGCGTCCCTCCGGAAAAATGACAAGCGGCGTACCGCTTTGCACCGTTTTGAGCATTTTCCGTACAGAGTATGGGTTGAGTGGATCTACTGGAATATGTGTACGAAAATGGAGCGGCCAAGCAAACCGCTCAGCCATTCGTGTATTCACGACAAAGGCCACTTCGTCGGGCAGGATCAACGCTAGCAGAACAGCATCCAGCAAAGAAACATGGTTAGGTATGAGCACTGTTTTATCTGTAAAATTAAGCCGCTGCATCCCTTTCACTTTCACACGAAAACTAGCTAGTAAGACAGGGCGCAACAGTGGAAGCAGAAGCCTTAACAGTACAATAAACAACCATTTAATCATGGTGACTCCTCCTAAGCGTTCGCATGGCAAATCTGAGAAAACCTTGGTTAAACGTATTAAGAATCCATTCCTTTGTTGGGCTTCTCTTAATACCAGGTCATAATCCCATTGTATGCATTTGCAGCGATTCTGATAGTACTAACTTTACCTAGTACTACTCACCAATCACCCGCTGGATTAGCGTTACTACAACCTTTGCTGCCCTCCTCCCACTATAAATTTATTAAAAAAGGACCACAGCATCCGAATGCAGTGGTCCTTCTTGTGACTTATTCACTTCGTAACTTCGCTCGTTAATGCTAGTGTATTCCCCTCGGAGTCCCGGAAGAACGCCATCCAAATATCCACATGACTCATTGTTGCAACGACGTGAGGTTCGCTAATAAATGCAACACCTCGTTCGATGAAAGCTTCATACACCTGTTTAATGTCTTCCACCTTATAATAGATGACAGATCCTGGATGATTAAATTCAGGTTTTTCAGGAAGGCTGAGCATCAAACGAATGCCATTGCAATCAAAAAAAGCCATTTGCCCTGCTTGAAACACAAATTTCATGCCCAAGGTGTCGCGATAAAAAAGAAATGGCCCTTTCTATATCAACGGCATTAACAGAAATTTGTCCTATTTGAGCTAAGATGTTCTCGTTCATACAATTCCCCTTCCAAACCGATTTACCCATATTCTACCATATCAATGAAAAATGCGATAGAATATCCATCTGTACGTCCGTGATAGAGGATCTAGAGTCTACTATTTCAATCGAATCCGTTGTTTCCTTGTTCCAGCGGAACTACAGGGCTTTATTCACCCTCAGATTGGTGTTTTTCAGTTAATATAGGCAGAATAGCGAACTGTAGTTCCTCTTCATCCCACAATGACGTGCGGTTGCACAAAATAGCGGATCATAGTTCCTCAAATTCACCCACGGCTGGCACCCGCCAGCGTCTACCGCTTACTCGCCTTTTAATAAAGCCTTAAGCTTGGCTGGAAAGTCCGTAATAATGCCAGTAACACCAGCATCGATCATCTTCTTAAAATCTCTCGTTACATTCACGGTATAAGGATATGTCGCCAAGCCGGCTCCTGCCGCCGCATCACCATCTTCTTTCTCAAAATGGTGATGATACGGGTGCAGAGAGTGCACTTCGACTCCGATTTGCTGAGCATATGCTGCATGGTCAATCAAGTTGGCAGCATACAGCAGCCCTACTTTCACGTCAGGCTCGGCCAATTTGATACGCTGAATTACTTTGTGATCGAAGGAGGAAATCACTACGTCTTCCATCCTGCCGCTTTCACGCAAAAAGGAAAGCAACGCCTTCTCCATTAGACCTTCATAAGCGTGCTTCACTTCCACATTGATAAGGAAACCACGTGGGACAATTTCAAAAACCTCGCGAAGCAAAGGTACTCTTTCCCCAATGAATGCGTCGGAAAACCATGAACCAGCATCGAGTTCTTTGATTTCATCCAAGTTTTTTTCGCAAATTAGGCCAGAACCATTCGTTGTGCGATCAAGTGTAGTATCATGACATACAACAATTTCGCCGTCTTTCGTGATATGCACATCCAATTCAATGCCTTCTGCCCCTTGCTCGAAAGCMAAAGCAAAAGATCTTAACGTATTTTCTGGTGCTTCCCCAGCTGCTCCTCTATGCCCTATTACAATTGGTTGTTGTGTGCTCATTATACATAACACGCTCCTAACATCGTTAACTGCTTATCCTCAAATTATAGTAGAGTACTTCCTCTTTTGCCCAGTAAATCTTCGTAAATATTATGTAAACAAGCAGGTAAAATTCACAAATCATTTATACCTATTTAACATTGGTCAAATAACAGAACGTTAAGCTAATAGAGATCTAACTAGTCTAATAATCTTTATGGAGGATATTGAATGAGTACGTTGGACCAGGATTTAACATTAACAAATGCTCCGAAAAAAATAACAACACGTGCTGAACTCCCCCCTCGTTCCATGTTCTTCTCGAAATGGGCGGAGACGCTGCTTGGCTATATTTTCTTATTTCCATCATTACTGCTTTTCGGCGTTTTCCTATTCTACCCTTTGATTCAAACCCTTTATCTCAGCATGCACGAAACCGATCCTAGAGGCAGAGTAGCTTCCTTTGTCGGTTTTGATAACTTTACGGCTATCTTCACGTCAGAGAAGTTTTATAAAAGCTTGGAGGTCACCGGCTTATTCACCATTCTGACGGTACCGACCAGCATCGCTCTTGCGCTTCTGCTTGCAGCTCTCACGCACAATCAGCTAAAAGGGATGCGTTTTTTCCAATTTATTTTCTCACTGCCTGTCGTTCTTTCGGTAGGAACATCCTCTGTCATCTGGATGATGCTTTTCCATCCTAGTGTTGGCATGCTTAACTACCTGCTGCAGCTTGTGGGCTTAGAACCTGTTGCTTGGCTAACGGATCCAAGATGGGCGCTACTTTCTGTCTCCTTGATGACCGTATGGATGAATCTCGGCTTCAATTACATCGTCCTATTCAGTGGCCTGCAGGGCATTCCCGATGAAATTTACGACAGTGCCAAAATTGACGGCGCCGGTCCAGTTCGGACGTTTGTGCAAATCATTCTACCACTGCTTTCACCGACAGTGTTTTTCGTCACGATTGTATCGATCATCGGCGCTTTCCAATCCTTCGGACAGATTCACATTCTGACCAAAGGCGGTCCTATCAACTCTACCGATGTGCTCGTTTATAACTTGTATCAAGATGCTTTCATTAACTTCCGGTTTGGGACTGGAAGCGCGCAGGCCCTTGTTCTGTTCACAATCATCCTGATTTTCACCTTCGTGCAATTCAAAGTGTTCGAAAGGAATGTGCATTATCAATGAACCGTCCCTTACAAAAAACAACCGTTTATATCCTATTGGCAATTGCAGCCGCTCTTGTGCTGTATCCAATCTTTTACACGTTCTCAGCTACTTTCATGACACCTGATGAAGCTTCGGCTTATCCACCACGCTTCTTGCCAAGCAGTTTCTATATCGGCAGTATTCTAGCTGTATTTAAACTCGTTCCGATAGCCAAATTCATTACAAACAGCTTCATCGTCTCCCTGCTCATCATGATTGGGCAGCTGATGACCTCCTCGATGGCGGCATACGCTTTTGCGAATATTCGGTTTAAAGGAAAAGCTTTCATCTTCTCATTGTTTATGGCGACGATGATGATTCCTTGGGAAGTCACGATCATACCGAATTATTTGACGGTCAAAAAGTGGGACTGGCTCGATAGCCTGCAAGGCCTAACGGTTCCTTTCCTGGCAACAGCTTTCGGTACCTTCCTGCTGCGCCAATTTTTCCTGCAACTGCCCAAAGAATTGTTCGAAGCGGCGCGTATCGACGGTTGTGGTCATTTCCGCATCTTTTTCCGAATCGTGCTGCCTTTGGGAAGACCCGCGCTTGCTACACTAGCTGTCTATGCGTTCCTGAACGCTTGGAACATGTACCTATGGCCGCTGCTCATTACGAACAGTGAAGAAATGCGAACTGCACAGATCGGCATCGCCATGCTGCAATTTGAAGAATTGACCGTGTGGAACCTCGTTTTGGCTGGTGTAACCATCGTCCTCTTGCCATCACTTCTTCTGCTCGTACTTGGTTTAAAGCAGCTCGTACGCGGACTCACCGCTGGGGCTGTGAAAGGTTAATCTTGTTGGCTGCTCTGTTCGGCTATGAAGCTGAGTCAGATTTCCATAAATAAAAATAAGGTTAAAAAAGGGAGAGAAACCATTCAATGAAATCCGTAAACATAAGGGTCACTGCTTTAACAGCGACAGCAATCATGATGATGCTGGCTAGTGCATGCGGCAAAGCAGAAGTAGCACCAGCTAGCAGCACTGCACCAGCAAGTACAACGGCCGCTTCAACAGCACCTACGAAGGCTGCAGAACCAGTCAAAGTCATCTGGTGGCACTCCATGAGTGGCGAGCTCGGCCAAGCTGTAGACAAACTTGTCGCAGATTTCAATGCTTCCCAGAAAGACGTGAAAGTTGAAGCTGTCTTCCAAGGTACTTACGATGAAAGCTTGAATAAAATGAAAGCCTCCATGGATACAAAAAGCGGTCCATCCCTCATTCAAGTTTACGAAATCGGCTCCCGTTTCATGATCGATTCCAAGGCGATTACACCGGTTCAAAAATTCGTTGATGCCGACAAGTTCGATCTTTCACAGCTCGAAGAAAACATTTTGAATTATTACAAAGTTGACGATAAATTGAATTCCATGCCTTTTAACACTTCAAACCCAATCCTTTACTATAACAAAGACATGTTCAAAGCTGCTGGACTAGATCCAGAGAAGCCGCCAACAACGTACGAAGAAGTCGCAAAAGCAGCGCAAGCATTAAGCAAAGATGGTAAAGCTGGCGCATCCTTCGCCATTTACGGTTGGTTCATGGAGCAGTTCTTCGCGGGACAAGGTGCAGAATTCTTGAACAACGGAAACGGCCGTACAGCCGCAGCTACTGAAACTCTTCTCAACAATGAAGCAGGCGTCAAAACTTTGACTTGGTGGAAGGGAATGGTTGATAACAAGTCCCTCATGAATCTTGGTCGCAAAACGGATGACACGAAAAAAGCTTTCCTAGCTGGTCAAGTTGCCATGACACTCGATTCAACTGCTTCTTTACGTGGAATTGTTACAGGTGCAGAAGGCAAATTCCAAGTTGGAACAAGCGTTATGCCTAAACCTGCAGATGCCAAAGACGGCGGTGTCGTTGTTGGGGGCGCAAGTCTTTATATCTTGAACAACAAATCGGAAGCTGAGCAAAAAGGTGCATGGGAATTCATCAAATTCTTGACGAATCCGAAAACGCAAGCTTGGTGGAACGTTAACACTGGCTACTTCCCAATTACGAAAAAAGCGTATGATGAGCAAATTCTAAAAGATAATTTAGCGAAATTCCCGCAATTCCAAACAGCAATTGACCAACTTCACAACACGAAAGCGAACAAAGCAACGCAAGGCGCTGTCATGGGTGTATTCCCTGAAGCTCGTCAACTCGTTGAAACAGCCATCGAAGAAGCACTTACTGGTAAAAAATCACCGAAAGATGCCTTGGATGCAGCTTCAAAAACAATCGCTGAGAAACTGGCCGCTTACAATAAAACAGTAAAATAAGGCATTGACCTTTTCAATCAAGAAGCATATACTTTTATTCAACTTCCATATTCGATCGTGCCTATGATGAGAATCCAACTCGGAGGCGTTATCGCCAAGCATGCCGCCCTCCTGCCGATGAATTTTCTAAAACCCAATCTAACGGCTAACTATGTATTAACAGGCAGCTTTGCGGAAAAAGCTTACAAAGAAGCTGCGTATATAGGTCGTACCCATGCCGCGGCAAGCTCCAAAGAACAAGGTTGGCGCGGAATTCCTGCCTTGGGTACAAAGGATCTAAGCCCAGACGCTGCCTACGTGCATATCACCATGAATAATACCATCGAAGGCTCGCGATATGCGGAAATACCCGAAGTCGGCGCCGTCCCTCTAGTTGGCGATATGACCAGTGACATCCTAAGCCGCAAGCTGGATCTCCAGAAGTTCTCGATGATCTATGCTGGAGCCCAAAAAAATCTTGGACCCGCTGGTGTTACAGTTGTCGTCATCCGTGAAAGCTGGTTGGAGCAAGCTTCCAACGAGATTCCCGAAATCATGCGCTACAGCACTTTTGTCAAAAACAAATCCCTATTCAACACGCCACCCGTTCACGCCATTTACATGACAAATTTGGTGCTCCAATGGGCACAAAAACAAGGCGGCGTGGAACAATTAGAACGGCATAATCTTGTAAAAGCCGGTCTCATTTATGAAGTCATCGATGCGAGCGACGGTTTCTATCAAGGGATTATTGATGTCAAAGACCGTTCTTCCATGAATGTCACATGGCGCATGGCCAATGAAGAGCTTGAGCGTCGTTTTATCGCGGAATCCGAGACTCACGGCTTCGAGGGCTTGGCCGGACACCGCAGTGTTGGCGGTCTGCGCGCATCAGCATACAATGCTGTCCCTTATGATGCCTGCCAAGCTTTAGCTGAATTCATGCTTGATTTTGCCCACAGAAACGGATAAACAAATAAAAGAGTCCCGTAGAGCGGCTTGCGCCATGCTCTCGGGACTTTTTATCTAAAGGTATTGGAAACCGCTCTAATGATGCTTATTTACCAAGTTGGTGAATGGGGTGTCCAAGCGCGCCTTCAGCTGCATCCATGATCATTTCTGTCAATGTTGGATGTGCGTGAATTGTCAAGGCGATATCTTCCAGGTTAGCACCCATCTCAACGGCAAGAGCAAGCTCGCCAATTAAGTTTGATGCTTCTGGACCAACAATTTGACCACCAAGCAGTTGGCCTGTTTCTTTGTCGCCAACAAGCTTCACGAAACCTTGTCCTGCGTTCAAAGAGTTAGCGCGGCCATTAGCTGCGTAAGGGAATTTACCGATCGTCACGTTAATGCCTTTTTCTTTTGCTTCTGTTTCACTCAAGCCAACACCAGCGATTTCTGGATCGGAGAACACAACAGCAGGCATTGCTTTGTAATCTACGATGCTAGAGTGACCAGCGATAGCTTCAGCAGCCACTTTTGCTTCATAAGAAGCTTTGTGAGCTAGAGAAAGACCAGGCACAACATCACCAATTGCAAAAATATGCGGGATGCTAGTTCTACCTTGGTTATCAACTTCGATCAAACCACGGTCCGTCAATTTCAAGTTAATCAGATCAAGACCAAGCTCGCCATCTGTATTCGGACGACGACCAACTGTTACAAGTACGTAATCAGCTGTCACTTGTTTCTCTTCGCCTTTCACTGTGAAAGTTACGGTTACGTCATTGTCTGTTTTCGTGCAGGATTGTGCTAGCGCTTCTGTATGAACCTCAACGCCCACTTTATCCAGGTTGCGTGCTACAAGCTTCGTCAGTTCTTTCTCGAAGCCTGGCAGTACGTGATCCGAACCTTCGAGTACGGTTACTTTCGTACCGAACTTCGCGTAGGTTTGGCCAAGCTCGATTCCGATATAGCCACCGCCGATAACGATCATGCTTTTCGGAACTTCAGGCAAGTTCAAAGCTTCCGTGGAAGAAATAATTCTTCCGCCGTAAGGGAATGCTTTCAGCTCAATCGGACGGGAACCCGTTGCGATAATACAGTGCTTAAAGCGGTAGCGCGGAGCTTCTGCATCATTGAACACACGTGCTTCGTGCTCATTGATGAACATTACTTCGCCCTGGAAAGTTTGGATCTTGTTGCCTTTGAGCAGCGCGCTAACGCCACCCGTTTGTTTAGCAACAATACTATTTTTCCAAGCTTGTACCTTCGCAAAGTCCACTTTCACGTTCTCTACAGAGATACCCATGCTATCAGCGTGCTGCGCATGCTCATACGTGTGAGCAGCGGAAATCAACGCTTTGGAAGGGATACAGCCGCGGTTCAAGCAGACGCCGCCCCACTCCGATTTATCTACAATAAGGACACTTTGACCAAGTTGAGCCGCGCGAATGGCAGCTACGTAACCACCTGGTCCTGCACCGATGACTAGCAAGTCTATATCTAGAGAAGCATCTCCCACTACCATGTTGTTACACCTCCAAGACGAGAAGCTCTGGATCAGCCAGAAGCTGTTTGATGTAGTTCAAGAAGCTTTGCGCAGTCGCTCCGTCTACGATACGGTGATCGAAACTTAGGGAAAGAGCCATAACCGATGCTGCAACGATTTGACCGTTTTTCACGACAGGTTTCTCCGTAATACGGCCTGCACCTAGGATTGCAACTTCAGGGAAGTTGATAACCGGTGTGAAGAACATACCGCCTACAGAACCAATGTTGGTAATGGAGATCGTGCCGCCCTTCATCTCGTTCGGAGTCAATTTGCCATCGCGTCCGCGAGTAGCCAAATCTTTGATGGAAGAAGCGATCGACCATACATTTTTGCGATCTGCGTCATGAATAACAGGTACGAGCAAGCCGTTGTCTGTATCTGTTGCGATACCGATATTGTAGTACTTTTTGTAGACGATCTCTTGTTTCTCTTCGTCGATCATCGCGTTCAACGCCGGGAATTGACGGCAAGCCGCTACCAATGCTTTCACGATGAAAGGAAGGTAAGTCAACTTCACGCCTTTTTTCTCAGCAAGAGGTTTCGTGCGCTCACGCAGAGCGACTAACGCGCTCACGTCGATTTCGTCCATCAGTGTCACGTGCGGTGCCGTGTACACGGATTTCACCATCGCGTTCGCGATGATTTTCCGGATTCCTTTGAACGGAACCCGCTCTTCTACGCGATCGCCCACAGCGACCTGCGTGCTAGCCGCAGGTGCTGCGCTTCCAGCTGCTTCCGCTGCAGCTGGCTCTGTTGCTGCCGGAGCCGCGGCGTTGCCAGCTCCGCTCGCGCCAAGCACGTCCTCGCGTGTTACGCGGCCGTGCTTGCCTGTAGGCGTCACCTCTGCGAGTGTGATGCCTTTTTCTCTTGCTAGCTTGCGCACGCTAGGCGTCGCAAGCACTTCACGGCCAGCGCCAGCGCTTGGCGCTGCTGGTGTTGCAGCAACTGCAGCAGGTGCTGCTGCAGGAGCCTCTGCTACGGCTACCGCTGTAGCAGCAGGTGTCGCTGCGGCCGCAGGCGCAGCGTTGTTGGAGCTGCTGTGATGCATAGACTCAGCCGGCATCTCGCCTGTTACTTCGATTGTCATCACGAGCTCGCCAATCGTACAGATTTGTCCGTCTTTTACAGCGACACTAACGACTTTACCTTCTACTGGACAAGGAACTTCAACAACAGCTTTGTCGTTCTGTACTTCCATAAGAATTGTTTCGTCCGTTACGGTGTCACCCGCTTTAACGAGCATCTTAACGATTTCGCCTTCATGTATGCCTTCTCCAAGCTCTGGGAACTTGTATTCAAACAATGCCACGTGTACTACCTCCTGTTACCTTCGACTGTGAATTAGAATTCGAGTACTTGTTTAATACCGGCAATGACACTTGCTGGGCTAGGCAACCAAGCATCTTCGATTTGTGCGAACGGATAAACGGTATCCGGAGGCGCAATACGTAGAACTGGAGCTTCCAAGTGAAGAATTGCTTTTTCATTAATTTGAGCAATAACCTCTGCGGCTACTCCAGAAGTTTTTTGCGCTTCTTGTACGATAATTGCACGATTCGTTTTCTTGATCGAAGTGACAATCGTTTCGATATCAAGCGGAAGCAGGGTACGAAGGTCGATAACTTCCACTTTAACACCTTGTGTTTTCTCGATTTCTTCAGCCGCTTTCACGGATGTATGAACCATTGCTCCGTAAGTAATAATCGTTACATCAGAACCTTCACGAACAACGTTCGCTTTACCAAGCTCAATGGTGTATTCGCCTTCTGGTACTTCTGCGCGGAATGCGCGGTATAAGTTCAGATGCTCCATGAAGAAGACAGGGTCATTGTCGCGAATCGCGGAAATGAGCAAGCCCTTCGCATCATAAGGGTTGGAAGGAACAACAACTTTAATCCCCGGAGTTTGCACTAACAAACCTTCAAGTGCATCCGTGTGAAGCTCAGCCGCTTTAACGCCGCCGCCGAAAGGCGTACGGAATACGATTGGCGAGTTGTAACGGCCACCGGAACGGTAACGCATACGAGCTGCTTGCACGCAAATTTGGTCAAGAGCTTCGTAAATAAACCCTACGAATTGAATCTCAGCAATTGGACGGAAGCCTTGAACGCCAAGACCTACAGCAAGTCCGCCGATTGCAGACTCAGCAAGAGGCGTATCGAATACGCGATCTTCGCCGAATTCTTTTTGTAAACCTTCTGTAGCACGGAATACGCCACCAACATGGCCAACGTCTTCGCCGAACAAAATTACATTTGGATCTCTTTCCAGTTCAACGCGCATTGCGTCTTTAATCGCTTGAATCATCGTCATTTGTGCCATGACTTCTCCGTGCCTCCTAAGAGTTTTTGCCAGATTTTATTTATACGCTTGCTTCTGATCTTCGAGATGTGCAGGTGTAACTTCGAACATGGAGTCGATTAAGCCCGGAACTGTCATTTTCTCAGTTTCCTCAGCCTTTTTAATGTGCTCAGCAACAGTTGCTTTTGCTTCTTCTTTCACTTTAGCCTCTTCTTCTTCGC
>NZ_JBFTQB010000113.1:0-22005 GCF_056398785.1 Paenibacillus sp. 01T422
GGGGCAGGTAAAACAACGACGTCCGGTAAACTGGCCAAGATGCTCCTTAAACAGAATCATAGACCGCTGTTGGTTGCGTGTGACATTTATCGTCCTGCGGCAATCAAACAGTTAGAAGTACTCGGTGATCAGCTCAAAGTGCCTGTTTTTTCACTAGGAGATCAAGTAAGCCCTGTAGAAATTGCAAAAGCAGGACTTCAACATGCGAAAGATAACGGCAATGACTATGTGATCATTGATACTGCAGGTCGCTTGCACATTGATGAGAACTTGATGGATGAATTGAAAAATGTTCGTTCCGTCGTTGAACCCGATGAAATCTTGCTTGTTGTAGATTCTATGACTGGTCAGGATGCTGTCAATGTCGCTGAGAGTTTCCATCAGCAGTTGGAACTCACAGGTGTTGTACTTACCAAGCTGGATGGCGATACCCGCGGTGGCGCGGCGTTATCGGTCAAGGCGGTTACAGGTTGTCCGATTAAATTCGTAGCAAGTGGCGAGAAGATGGATGCGTTGGAACCATTTTTCCCGGATCGCATGGCGTCAAGAATTCTTGGCATGGGCGATATGCTTACATTGATTGAGAAAGCGCAAGCTGGTATCGATATCGATAAGGCGAAAGAAATGGAGCGCAAAATGCGCAACGCCGAATTCACTTTCGAAGATTTCCTTGATCAAATGGAGCAAGTGAAGAAGATGGGGCCGCTTGATCAGATTCTGGAGATGCTGCCAGGTGCGAACAAGATCAAAGGCATGAAAGATATGAAGGTCGACGACAAACAGATGGCACGCGTTGAAGCGATTGTGAAGTCGATGACGAAGGAAGAGAAACGCAAGCCTGAGCTCCTAAACGCCAACCGCCGCAAACGGATTGCACTAGGCAGTGGGAACTCGGTTCAAGAGGTCAACCGTTTCATTAAACAGTTCGATGATATGCGCAAAATGATGAAGCAGTTCTCAGGCATGATGGGGCCCAAGGGCGCCAAAGGTATGAAGAAGTTAGGCAAGGGATTTAAATTCCCCTTTTAAATAATGCTTTTTATTCTAAGTAGGAGGTGATTTTTCATGGCAGTACGTATTCGTCTTAAACGTGTAGGCGCTCATAAAGCTCCTTTCTACCGTGTGGTGGTTTCGGATTCCCGTTCCCCGCGTGATGGTCGTTTTATCGAAGAAATCGGAACTTATAACCCGATTGCAGAACCAGCAGCTGTAACCCTTGATGAGGAAAAAGCGCTGAAATGGCTTCAAACTGGCGCTCAACCGTCCGATACAGTTCGCAGCCTGTTCTCCAAAGCAGGTTTGATGACTAAGTTTCACGAGCTGAAATTGCAGAAGTAATCTGTTATCTTTCGGAGGGTGGGTTCATGAAGGATCTTATCACCGTTATTGCTAAGGCTCTTGTTGATCATCCGGAAGAAGTACGTGTTGCTGTCGTGGAGAAGGATGACAAGATTGAGTACAGGCTGTCTGTTCACCCCGACGATGTCGGCAAAGTGATCGGGAAGCAGGGCAAGATTGCGAAATCGCTCCGCACAGTCGTCACGTCAGCAGCAGTGAAAGAAACGAAGCGGGTAGCCGTTGAAATCGTTTCATAAGAAAGTAGGTTAGGATTCAGTTCCTAGCCTTTTTCTTATATGGTCTTGAAAGGTAAATTATAGTGGAGGTTGGGCAAGCGCAAATGACCGAGAAACTAATAACTGTTGGTTTAATCGCAAATACCCACGGGATTCGTGGAGAATTGAAAATAGTTCCAGAAACTGATTTTCCAGAACGCTTTGACAAAGGAAATACATTAATCATTGTTGACCCTCAAAATAAGCAAACGCCGGTGACGGTTCAAACCTCCCGCTTACATAAAAATGTATTTATCGTTCAATTTGCGCAGTTCAGCAATATTAATGAGGTTGAGAAATACAAAGGTTCACTGCTAAAAATCGAAGCTAAGAATCAACAACCCTTGGAAGAGGGAGAATACTATTATCATGAGATTATTGGCTGTAAGATCGTGACGGAGGAAGGCCAAGAACTAGGTCTAATTTCTGAAGTGCTGACGCCAGGCGCGAATGACGTTTGGGTAGTGKACTTGCCTAAGGGCAAGCAGCTGCTGCTTCCTGTGATTGATGATGTGATCCTGGATGTGGATATTGCTGCCAAAACAATCCGGATTCATTTGATGGAAGGACTAATGGAATGAGAATCGATGTATTGACCTTGTTTCCAGAAATGTTTGACGGGGTATTTTCGTCGAGTATTTTGGGGAAAGCTCGTGACAAGGGAATTGTTAGTCTAAACACCGTGAACTTTCGTGAGTACTCCAATAACAAACATAATACGGTGGATGATTATCCCTACGGTGGTGGCGGTGGAATGGYTCTAAAGCCAGAGCCGATATTTGCCGCAGTGGAGGATTTACCTAAGCATCAAGAGGCAGGACAGGAACCGGCAAAGCCGCGTGTCATTCTCATGTGTCCGCAGGGTACGCCGTTCTCGCAGAAAATTGCCGAAGAACTCTCAAACGAAGAGCATCTTGTGTTTATTTGCGGTCACTATGAGGGATACGATGAACGTATTAGGCAGTATCTGGTGACCGATGAGCTATCCATAGGTGATTATGTATTAACTGGCGGAGAATTGCCTGCTATGGTCGTTATAGACAGTGTAGTGAGGCTGCTGCCTGGTGTACTGGGCAATGAGATGTCAGCGGTGACGGATTCATTCTCCACAGGCCTATTGGAGTACCCTCACTACACAAGACCAGCTAAGTTCAGAGAGTGGGAAGTGCCTGACATGCTTTTATCAGGACATCATGAGAACGTGAAGCGCTGGCGCCGTAAGGAATCCATCCTTCGCACCCTTGAGCGCCGTCCTGATTTGCTTGAAGGAAGAGAGTTGTCCAAAGAAGAAAAGGTTTGGATCATGGAATGGCAAGAGAAAAACAAATGAAGTAGCCCCCAAAAACTTCTCTATTGAATTTCTCTTCTGTCTATGATAATATATATTCTGTTGTGAATTTTTCAACAGTTCGAGTCTGGTGGTCCTCTACGCATAACAGCTAAGACATACTATGTAGATAAGCGGAATGAACACCTGTGTGGAAGGAGGGAGTCAACTATGAATCTTATTCAAGAGATTACGAAAGAGCAACTCCGTACGGATATTCCTAATTTCCGTCCAGGAGACACACTTAAAGTACACGTAAAAGTTATCGAGGGTACACGTGAGCGTATTCAGCTGTTCGAAGGTGTTGTTATTAAACGCCACGGCGGTGGAATCAGCGAAACGTTTACAGTTCGTAAAATTTCTTACGGTGTGGGTGTGGAAAGAACTTTCCCATTCCATTCTCCGAAGATTGAGAAGATTGAAGTGGCTCGCCGTGGTAAAGTTCGTCGTGCGAAACTTTATTATCTGCGTGGTCTTCGTGGTAAAGCAGCAAGAATCAAAGAAATTCGATAAGAAAACGGGGGGCTTGTTTAGGCAAGTCTCCTTTTCATTTTTGTAGAGCAATCTAATACATATAACCAAAACTGGAAAAGAGGCAATCAGTGATGGAACAGAATGAGCAAGATCAGCCTAGAGTAAGCTCTATTTCGACCGAGGAAACAACATCTTCAAAACCTGCAAAAACAGCCAAAAGCGAAACTTGGGAATGGATCAAAGCATTAGTAATCGCGGGAGTGCTCGTTATTATCATTCGCTGGTTCCTGTTCTCGCCTTTCATAGTCGATGGTGATTCCATGCGTCCCAATTTTTCTACCGGCGAACGACTCATTGTCAATAAAATTGTTTATGACATCCGCGCACCGAAACGGGGAGAAGTTATCGTTTTCCACGCACCTGAAGGGAAAGATTACATTAAACGTGTTATCGCACTCCCAGGGGAAACCGTTAAGGTAACAGGTGATAAAGTATTTATTAATGGTCAAGAGATTGATCAGCCATTTATTAAGGAAGCTATTGATCAAGCGAATAAAGAAGGACATGCATATAACACATTGTCAGATTTCCCGGAAACGAAAGTACCAGATGGGGAACTTTTTGCAATGGGGGATAATCGTCCGAACTCGAAAGATAGCCGAGCTAAAAGTGTAGGCTTCGTTCCATTCGAAAAAGTCGTTGGCCGTGCCGAAGTCATTTTCTGGCCGCTGAACAAAATTAGTTTTATACATTTTTGAGGTGAAATAGAATGACCATTCAATGGTTTCCCGGTCACATGACCAAAGCTCGAAGGCAGATTGAAGATAAGCTTAAGCTAATTGATGTCGTCATTGAGCTCTTGGATGCCCGCGTACCGCTCTCCAGCCGGAACCCGATGGTAGATGAAATTTTGAAGGGCAAACCCCGTTTGGTCCTTTTGAATAAAAACGATTTGGCGGATCCCCAGGTGACAGCGCAGTGGGTTAAGTATTTTGCAGATCAAGGTCTGCCTGCTTTGCCAATTGATGCAGCCACTGGAACTGCGACCAAAGAAATTTTACCGCGCGTAAAACAGCTGTGGGCACATAAAATCGAACGTCAAATCAGCAGAGGAATTAATCCTCGTGCTGTAAGGGCGCTCATCGTCGGCATTCCGAACGTTGGGAAATCTACGCTCATCAATCAGTTGGCGGGTAAGAAAATCGCAGCAACGGGTGATAAGCCAGGTGTTACCAAAGGTCAACAGTGGATTAAAGTTGGAACAGAAATGGACTTGCTGGATACGCCAGGTATTTTGTGGCCGAAATTCGAGGATCAATTGGTAGGTCAGCGTCTTGCAGCGACGGGTGCGATCAAAGAAGAATTGCTTCATTTGGATGAAATTGCGCTTTTTGTTGTTCGCTATATGGTTGAACATTATGGTGCAGCTCTTCAAGAGCGATTCGGAGTAACCGATCTTCCGGAGGATATGGAAAATATTCACGAAGTGGTCAAGGTGATGGAGGCAATCGGTCGGAAACGCGGAGCCATTGTAAGCGGTGGTAAAGTGGATCTGGATAAAGCTTCCTTAATTATCATACGTGATCTTCGAGCAGGCAAAATGGGGCGTATTTCCTTGGAAAGGCCTTAGTAATACAATAAACATAAATAGCCACTTTCGGACCTAGCTGTTAAGGCGGGGGCGGGAGTGGTTTTTTTTGCTGAAAAAAATGGGTATAGCTTGACGAAGCGGCAATCCCTTATAATGATGAGATGGAAAGGGGCGAAAGTCATTGCTGGAGCACGAAAAAGAAGTATGGGAGCAAGGATTCAGCCTTGTTGCCGGGATTGATGAAGTAGGAAGAGGCTGTTTATTCGGAGATGTCGTAGCTGCTGCTGTAATTCTTCCGCAAGGGTATGTGTTAGAAGGGGTGAATGACTCCAAGAAACTCTCTGAGAAGAAACGGGATACTTTCTATGAACAAATTATGAATGAAGCGTTAGCTGTAGGGGTTGGCATCGTTGATGTTAATAAGATCGAAGCCATTAATATTAAGCAAGCCGCTAGATTGGCTATGAAGATGGCAGTCGAGCAGTTAAGCCAGGTGCCGGATTATTTGCTTGTGGATGCTGAAAACGTAGATTTGGATATTCCACAAACGGCTATTATACATGGAGATGCATTAAGTCAATCCATTGCAGCAGCATCGATTATCGCCAAGGTGACTAGGGATCGGATGTGCGCTGAATGGGATGATCAGTATCCCGAGTACGGACTTGCCGTACATAAGGGTTATGCGACAAAGCACCATAGAGAAATGCTTTTGCGCTATGGTCCGACGGCCCTGCATCGTAAATTATTTATACGCAAAGTGATGGCGCAGCTGGAAGAGAAGGAATCGCAGCCGCAATCTGAACAATTGGAACTGGACTTCATATAACTTCATCTTATTAAGAAATGGCGAGAAGCAGCCGATAATATACATAAGTGTTAGAAAGACTTGAGGTGAACGGGATGAACATAAGTGGATTAATTCGCAGTTTGGTTGGGGATTTAACCGCTTCGGACAGCAAGGTGCTTGAACTAAAAGTAGGACAAGTTGTGAAAGGCGTCGTGCTTCAATTGCTTAGCGATCAAGAAGCATTACTTAATATAGGTGGCGTACAGGTCAGAGCCAAACTGGAAACTCCTCTCAAGCAAGGAGATGTGACTTATCTGCAGGTTCAACCGGAATCAAGCGGCGGGCAGATTATGTTAAAGCCGTTGACGACATCGGACGTGCAGATTACAGAAGATTCTCTCGGTGATCTCCTCAAGGCCTTCTCAGTTAAGGATACGGCAAGCAATCGGCAAATGGTTCAGAACATGCAACAGGAAGGTGTTCCTGTATCCAAGGAAACAGTCAAAGCTTTTGAAACTTTGATGAGTAACGTACCTGAGGGTGTGAATAAGGAAGAATGGGCGCAAGCTGCTGTACTAGCCCATAAAAAAGGATTGCCCCTTACCCAAGAAACAGTAGGGGCTTTAAGGCAGGTTACTTCAGGTCCTCCGGTAGGGAAGGTGCTGGAACAGCTGGAGCAGCAGGCTGCGACTTTGCTCGAGCAGGAGCCGCAGCATCCTGCTGCCGACACCGCGAAGCAGGTGGTCGCGCTGCTTAGAGAGCTGCGGGCTTCCGCCGCAGCTGTCTGGCCCGCGCGGCCGCCAGAGGCGCCGGCCGCGGCTGCCGCTCCGCCAGCTGCTTCGCAGCCTGGCGCAAGCGTCACGACGGCTCCCGCAGGGTCGCCGCCGGCAACATCAGGCAGCGCGCCTGCGGCCGCTGCCGTAACAGCTCCGCCCGCTGCAGTGGCAGCGGGCGTGGAGCTTRCCGCCGCCCCGGCACAGCCGGCGGCGGAGCCACCGCAGGCCGCCCGCACCGCGAGGGCGGCCGTGCCAGAGGCTCAGGCGCGCAGCGCTGAGCCAGCTGTAGTTGAAGGCGAACCGCCGGTGGCGGGTTCGCCCGTGCAGCAGCCGCCTGCGAAGCAGAAGGCGGCGGAGCCGTTAGAGGCGCGGAGCAGCGCGCCTCAGGCGCTTGAAGCTGATCCAGAGCCTAACTGGATCAGCAAGATGCTCAAAGCCGTCGGTGTTGAGCATGAGGCTCATCTGGCAGCGAAGCTGGATGAGCGCGGAGATGTCATGCAACGCGGACGGCTCCCTAAGGACGATCAGCTGCCGAACCTGATCGCTATGACTTCTCAGCAGGATGATACGGCTAAGCCTGCTGCTGCTGAGACACTGAAGAGCCTGCTTTTGCAGCTTACAGCCTCGGATGATACACCAGCGCCGCTGAGAGAAGCGGCGCAGCAAGCGGTTGGGCAAATCACGGGTCAACAGTTGATGTTGACTGGCGACAAAACCGCCATGTTTGCCCATATGACCTTATTTGTTCCTTTTATGGATGGAACAGGACAGCAATCTGCAGCGATTCATATTCAATCCCGCAAAGGCAAACGCGGAGAAGTTGATGCAAGCAACTGTCGCTTGTTATTCGATCTACAGATGAAAGTCATGGGAAATACATTGGTTGATGTACACGTCGTAAATAAAATCGTCTCATTGACGATTCATAATGATCATCCGGCATTAGCTCCTATGATGGAGGAGTCCAAGGAAGAAATTACATCGGCGATGAACAAAGCGGGGTATCAGTTTATTTCATTGAAGTGTTCACCCTATCCACAGCCTGTAATAAACGAGGATGAAGGAAAAGGAAAGACCGTTACAGATGGTCGAGCAGATCTTCGCTCGCTCTACCTCCCAAAAACGTACAAGGGGGTAGATTTTCGGGCATGACCAAGCAACGAAATACAGCTGGAACACCTGAACCCACGCCGATCAAAAAGGCAGTGGCGCTCCGCTACTCGCCTGAAGCACAGAAAGCTCCTACCCTAATTGCCAAAGGTAAAGGGCATATGGCTGAAGCTATTCTACAAAAAGCCAAGGATAATGGAATTCCAGTTCAAGAAGATTCTTCCTTAGTTGAAGTGTTATCTAAGCTGGACCTGGATCAGGAAATACCTCCTGAGTTATATCAATTGGTGGCTGAAGTGCTGAGTTTTATCTATCGATCAGATAATCGGATGCGATCCCAGAGGGACAGTTAATGAAGGAACAAGGAAAAGATAACAGAAAGCAGCTTGGTAAGCTTGGCGAAGATGCGGCAGAAGTATTTTTGAGCAGCAAGGACTACCGGATTCTGGAACGGAACTGGCGCTGCCGTACGGGAGAACTGGATATTATTGCAGAGCAAGCAGGTACGCTCGTATTTATTGAGGTCAGAACAAGACGTTCGACTGGCCGCTTCGGGCTCGCCAAAGAATCCGTTGATATTCGCAAGCAGTTGAAAGTGAAAGAAACGGCTCAATTTTACATGTATCGCTTTCAAAAGTATGAGATTTCCATTCGCTTTGATGTAATTGCCGTCGAAATACCATTGGACGGAGCAACGCCACATATTGAACATATTCAAGGAGCCTTTTGAAGTCCGATCGTTAAAATGACGTACGGGCTTCAAAAGGCTCTTATTTGCGTCATCCATCTTGCTCTTTTTGCTGCTTATCGAGATTCCGGTATTGGATGGCCTCTGCCAAGTGATGGGACAGAATATGATCACTCTCTTCTAAGTCCGCTATCGTTAAGGCTAAACGAAGGATCCGGTCATGGGCTCTAGCGCTAAGTCCAAGCGCCTCAAAGGATGCACTCAGCAGCTGCTCTCCTTCAGCAGTTAAATGACAAATCTGCCTCATCCGGTTACCACTTAATTCATTATTATGCTGTATGCCTGTACCTGCGTAGCGCTCCTGCTGTCGCTGATGAGCAATTAATACTCTCTCCAGCATTTCCGTGGATGATAAAGGATTACTTATCGTGTGTTCCTTTAACTGCGCATAGCTGGGTTTAGGTACCTCGACATGGAGATCGATGCGATCAAGGAGAGGACCGGATATTTTGGAGCGGTATTGAACGATTTTCGCGTACGAGCAAATACAGGCATTTGCTTCATTTTCTGCTCCATAATAACCACAGGGGCAAGGATTCATAGCAGCAGCTAAAATAAACTGAGAAGGAAACGTGTACACGGCTCGCGCCCTAGCTATTGTAACAGAGCGCTCCTCAAGTGGCTGTCTAAGGACTTCCAGTGCATTTCGTGTAAACTCTGGCAGCTCGTCCAGAAATAAAATTCCTCGGTGAGCTAAGCTGACTTCACCTGGTTTCGGTATAGTTCCACCTCCGACAAGCCCTGCCGCCGATATGGTGTGGTGCGGAGCTCGAAATGATCGAGTGCGCATCAGCGAAGAGCGATCTATGAGCTTGCCTGAGGCGCTGTATATCTTCGTGACCTCGAGCGCTTCATGATCTGACATAGGTGGTAAAATGGAAGGCATTCGCTTTACCAGCATGGTTTTTCCAGTTCCGGGCGGGCCGATTAATATAATATTATGCATGCCTGCAGCAGCTATCATCATTGCTCGTTTGACTTGATGCTGCCCGTTAACATCGGCATAATCATCGACCTCATAGCGAGTTATCGAGGAATTGGTCGAAAGTCCATTCTGGCTATTCGTGTTAACATTAAATAGAAACTTGTGATGAGACTGCCGGTTCCAATTTCTAAAATCCGAAAGATTTGTTATTCCGCAAACTTCCACACCATCAATTAGCGCAGCTTCAGAGGCATTGGACAGAGGGACGCAGACCCGGTTGATGCCTAACTTTTTCGCTGCATGCGTCATAGATAATACGCCTGGGATAGGCCTAAGTGATCCGTCCAATGCTAATTCGCCTAAAAATAAGGTCATTTGCAAGGATTCACTGCTCACCTGACCCGTTGTTAGTAGAATGGCAACAGCAATAGCCAAGTCGAAAGAGGAGCCCTCTTTGCGCAAATCTGCTGGTGCTAGATTCACGGTGATTCTATCCATCGGGAAAGTGAATCCGCAATTTTTGATAGAGGTACGAACCCTCTCCACAGATTCCCGGATAGCGGAATCCGGAAGCCCCACCAAATTCATCTGGGGCAAGCCACTTGAGATATCAACCTCTACTTCAATTGTCCTTCCTTCAATTCCCTGCAAGCAGGCACTCCAAACTTTGCCGTACATACAATAAACACCTTCCTCTCCTTAATAGAGCAGCAGCTTAAAACTACTGTTCATGAGGATAAAAGGTGCTTCCTTATTKATCCGTTTAATTTCCTCTATTGTATAGAAAATGGAAAATTTACGCAATCCATAAATGGCTTTTGAACGTTTTAAATAAAGTCTATATGCACATACTGGAAGATGAGGTGATGATATGCAGGAGAAGCCGTATTTTTGTCCAAACTGCCGTTCTAATCGTATCAAATTCAGTGTAATTACCAGCTATGCACAGCCGTTTCTGAAGGATGCTCTATCCGGTAATATAACGGAATTCAATGACCCTGACGCGATTCCTGAGGAAGAACCGATGATTCAATGTCTTGTTTGCAGCTTTACAGGAAATGAGTTGAGATTTATTAAACAGGCGGAGCGCGAACCGCGAGTGAACACTCCGACAACGCCACATTATTGACAAATAAAAGGTAGACGTATTTTTCAAGTTTTGAGAAATACGTCTTTTTTATGAACATTTTTGTCATTTAAACACATATGAGGGCGCTTAATGGCTGTAAGTGATAGCTTACACTTTTTCCCCTGTATAGCACGTATAGAAAGTCCATACTGATAGGAGGATTTTAGGAAATGAATATCCATGAGTACCAAGGCAAAGAAGTCCTGAGACAGTACGGAGTCAGCGTTCCTAACGGGAAAGTTGCTTTCACCGTAGATGAAGCTGTTGCAGCTGCAAAAGAACTCGGAACATCCGTCGTCGTTGTTAAGGCGCAAATTCATGCCGGAGGTCGCGGTAAAGCAGGCGGCGTTAAGGTAGCTAAAAACCTCGACGAAGTTCGTACATATGCTAGCGAAATTCTTGGCAAAGTGCTTGTCACTCACCAAACAGGTCCTGAAGGCAAAGAAGTTAAACGCCTTTTGATCGAAGAAGGTTGTGACATTAAAAAAGAATATTATGTTGGTGTTGTTGTTGACCGTACTACAGGTGGCGTCGTTATGATGGCTTCTGAAGAGGGCGGTACGGAAATTGAGGAGGTTGCTGAGCATTCTCCTGAGAAAATTTTCAAAGAAGTCGTAGATCCAGCGATCGGCCTTCAATCTTTCCAAGCACGTAGACTTGCATACTCAATCAACATTCCTAACGAGCTGGTTAACAAAGCAGTTAAATTCATGCTTGCGCTTTACAAAGCGTTCGTAGAAAAAGATTGCTCCATCGCTGAGATCAACCCACTGGTTGTTACTGGTTCCGGCGAAGTTATGGCTCTTGATGCTAAAATGAACTTTGATTCTAACGCTCTATTCCGTCACAAAGACATCGTTGAACTTCGCGATCTTGAAGAGGAAGATGCGAAAGAAATTCAAGCTTCCAAATATGATTTGAGCTACATTGCTCTTGACGGTAATATCGGTTGTATGGTTAACGGTGCAGGACTTGCGATGGCTACTATGGACATCATCAAGCACTACGGCGGAGACCCTGCTAACTTCCTTGACGTAGGGGGCGGTGCTACGAAAGAGAAAGTTACAGAAGCTTTCAAAATCATCCTGTCCGATGAGCAAGTTAAAGGGATTTTCGTTAACATCTTCGGCGGTATCATGCGTTGTGACGTAATTGCTGACGGTGTTGTTGCTGCGGCTAGAGAACTTGGTCTTTCCCGTCCGCTTGTTGTTCGTCTTGAAGGAACAAACGTGGAACTTGGTAAAAAGATTCTTAACGAATCCGGCTTGAACATTGTTGCTGCTGACTCCATGGCAGACGGTGCTCAAAAAATCGTTGCACTTGTGAAATAAATTAAACCCGTGTGGTTTTAAATAATATAGGGGATGTGAACAAAAGATCATGAGTATTTTGGTCAATAAACATACAAAAGTCATTACTCAAGGGATTACCGGCGCTACGGGTTTGTTTCATAYCAAAGGCGGTCTTGAATACGGCACACAAATGGTTGGTGGCGTAACCCCAGGTAAAGGCGGAACAAAAGTAGACATCACACTGGAAAACGGTGAACTCGTTCAGCTTCCAGTTTTTAACACAGTAATCGAAGCTAAAAATGCAACTGGTGCAACAGCATCTGTTATTTATGTACCACCTGCATTTGCAGCAGAATCCATTATCGAAGCTGTTGACGCTGATCTTGATCTTGTTATCTGTATCACGGAAGGTATTCCGGTTCTTGATATGGTTAACGTGAAGCGTTACATGGAAGGTAAAAGAACAGTTCTTATCGGACCTAACTGCCCAGGCGTTATCACACCAGGCGAGTGCAAAATCGGTATCATGCCTGGTTACATCCATACACCAGGTCACGTAGGTGTTGTTTCCCGTTCCGGAACATTGACATACGAAGCGGTTCACCAATTAACAACTCGCGGTATTGGACAATCTTCTGCTGTTGGTATCGGTGGAGACCCTGTAAAAGGTTCCGAGTTTATCGATATCCTCAAACGTTTCAATGAAGATCCTGACACTTATGCTGTTATCATGATCGGTGAGATCGGTGGAACAGCAGAAGAAGAAGCGGCTGAGTGGGTTGCTGCGAACATGACGAAACCAGTTGTTGGTTTCATCGGCGGTAAAACTGCGCCTCCAGGAAAACGTATGGGCCATGCTGGTGCCATTATTTCCGGTGGTAAAGGTACTGCTGCTGAGAAAGTTGCAACTATGGAAAGATGCGGAATCCGCGTAGCGGCTACTCCATCTGAAATGGGTTCAACACTTGTTAGCGTACTTGAAGAAAAAGGAATGCTTGACAAAGTTATCACAAAAAAATAGTCTCATCTTCTCGAAGGTAAGCAACCTTCCAACTCCCTTAATCAGGGATTTGGGAGGTTTTTTGTTTTTCTAGCTTTGCAAAGATTTGTCATTCGAGTAAGGAGTGTATATACTTATGGATAATCGAATCATTATATTTGGTCTTCATGAACTTGAAGGGGTCGGCTGGAAAACCATGCTTCTGCTCGTTAACCGTTTTCCAGACCTGCAAGTTTTGTTTGAGCTCTCTGCAGCGGAAATTGCTGTTCAAGGTATTCGGGCTTCCGTAGCTGAGCGAATTGCCTCGCAATTTACTCATGCCTTCATTGAACAAAGGCTTCAATTATATATGAAGCAATCCATTCAAATCCTCACGATTTTGGATGAGGAATACCCTCTAATATTGAAGGAAATTGCGCAACCCCCCTGGGTTTTATATGTGAAAGGTAACCCTGCGATTCTGAATGGACGACTCTTAGGAATGGTAGGTACCCGTACGCCAACACTTTATGGGAAAAAGATTGCAGAGGAATGGGCTGCTGCACTTTCGCGAGCTGGGTTCGGTATTGTCAGCGGACTGGCTAGAGGAATTGACAGCAAAGCTCATATAGGCGCTTTACAAGGTAAGTCAAAGACGGTAGCTGTTCTTGGTTGCGCTATCAATCAGATCTACCCGCGTGAGAATGCTTTATTATTTCGAAATATTGAGCAAGAAGGAATTATCATTTCTGAATACCCTATTGGTACAGGGATGAAGCCTGGCATGTTTCCGCAGCGAAACCGCATAATAGCGGGATTGTCACTAGGTGTCACAGTCGTTGAGGCAGCCGAGGACAGCGGATCGCTGATAACAGTTGAGTTTGCGCTCGAGGAGTCACGGGATGTATTCGCTATTCCTGGCCCCATTAATTCCCGTGTAAGCAGCGGCGTTCATAGGCTTTTAAAGGATGGCGCTAAGTTAGTTACACGTGTGGAAGAGATAGTAGACGATTACAACTATATGATAAGTTCAGATGAAAAACGTGCTCTAAACAAGCCGTTGACATTATTTTCACTTTCGGACGAGGAAGGCGAAATTTTCCGTAAGTTGTCGAATGAACCCATTTCGATTGATGCCCTAATGGAGGACGGACAATTTACGTTTGGACATTTGCATGCAGTTCTGTTATCTTTACTATTGAAAAAGGCGATTAAACAGCTTCCAGGTTCTACCTACATCCAAGCATAGGCTATTTAAGAAGTTTTTCTTCTCGCCAATAGACTTAACCTTGAAATTAAGAGGGGAGGAAGGACGATCATGGCAGATTCATTAGTCATTGTTGAGTCACCAGCTAAAGCCAAAACCATCGGCAAATATTTAGGCAGCAAATTTATCGTAAAAGCCTCGATGGGTCATATTCGCGACCTTCCGAAAAGCCAAATTGGCGTAGAAGTAGATCGTAACTTTGAGCCTAAATACATAACTATCCGTGGTAAAGGTTCTATATTAAAAGAATTAAAAGATGCAAGTAAAAAAGTGAAAAAAATATATCTCGCAGCTGACCCGGATCGTGAAGGTGAAGCGATTGCCTGGCATTTAGCGCATTATTTGGATGTTGGTCCAGATGAACTGTGTCGTGTTGTGTTTAATGAAATTACGAAGGATGCTGTGAAGGATGCTTTCAAAACACCTCGCCGCATCAATCAGGATCTAGTTAACGCACAGCAGGCTAGACGGATATTGGATCGACTTGTAGGGTACAAAATAAGCCCTTTACTTTGGAAAAAAGTTAAAAAAGGTTTATCGGCAGGCCGTGTACAGTCCGTCGCGGTTAAACTGATTCAAGATCGAGAGAATGAGATTAAAGCCTTCGAGCCTGAAGAATACTGGTCCATTACAGCTTTGCTGGATGCTGGAAAAGCAGGATTCGAAGCGAAGTACCACAGCATTAACGGCGAGAAAAAGGAACTGCATTCGCAAGATGACGTTAACGAGATTTTAGCTGCAATGGGCAACGGGAAGTTTACCGTGAAAGAAGTGAAAGAGAAAGAGCGTGGGCGTAACCCATCTCCTCCATTCATTACGAGCTCTATGCAGCAAGAAGCAGCGCGTAAATTGAACTTCCGGGCGTCCAAGACGATGTCTGTGGCGCAGCAGTTATATGAAGGAATAGACTTGGGGAAAGAAGGTACAGTTGGTTTGATTACGTACATGCGTACGGATTCAACACGGATTTCCCCTGTCGCCCAAGAAGAAGCAAGAGAATTTATACAGATGAAATACGGTGCAGCATTTTATCCAGAGACACCACGTGTCTACACGAAAAAGAATGCAAATGCACAAGATGCGCATGAAGGAGTCAGGCCTACCTCTGTGCTACGCGAACCAGAACAATTAAAAGAGTTCCTTAGCAGAGATCAATATCGTCTCTACAAACTCGTATGGGATCGTTTTGTTGCTAGTCAAATGTCATCCGCCATTTTGGATACGATGACCATTGATTTGACCGCAGGTGAAACGGTATTCCGGGCGAATGGATCCAAAATGAAGTTCGCGGGTTTTATGAAGGTTTACGTGGAAAGTAACGATGATGGAACGACAGAAGAGGATAAATTGCTTCCGCCATTATCCAAAGGCGATGTTTTGGAAAAACAAAGCATTGATCCCAAGCAACACTTTACTCAACCGCCTCCAAGGTACACAGAAGCCCGTTTAGTGAGAGCGCTCGAGGAAATGGGCATTGGCCGACCAAGTACGTATGCACCGACGCTGGAAACTATTCAGAAGCGTGGCTACGTCGCGATCGAAGAGAAGAAATTCGTTCCTACTGAGTTAGGCGAGCTTGTCATTCAATTGATGCAAGAGTTTTTCCCGGAAATTCTCGATGTTGAGTTCACAGCCCATATGGAAGAGGAGCTTGACTTCGTAGAAGAAGGTAAAGAGGATTGGGTAAGAGTTCTGGATACATTCTATACTTCCTTTGAGAAACGGCTCGAATTTGCCGAAGAAGAAATGAAGGAAATTGAGATTCAGGATGAAGTATCTGATGAGATCTGCGAGAAATGCGGTAAACATCTTGTTTATAAAATGGGACGCTTCGGCAAGTTCCTGGCATGCTCCGGATTCCCGGAATGCCGTAACACGAAGCCAATCATCAAAGATATCGGTGTCACATGCCCAAGCTGCCATACAGGCAAGATTGTAGAACGCAGAAGTAAGAAGGGCAGAGTGTTCTATGGCTGCGATCAATATCCAACTTGTGATTTTGTCTCATGGGATAAGCCGGTTAACAAGCCTTGCCCAGTTTGCAGCTCGATGATGATCGAGAAAAGAAGTAAGAATGGTCTCAATATTCAATGTACGAAATGCGACCATAAAGAAGAAGTAAATGAAGATCAGAACGAAGATATGAAAGATTAGAGGTGTCCGATTTTGCCAGAATACCCAAGAGTAACAGTCATCGGTGCAGGACTCGCTGGAAGTGAAGCCGCTTGGCAGATTGCACGTCAAGGTGTCCCTGTTACTTTATACGAAATGCGTAATGTCCGTAAAACGCCAGCTCACATAACAGATCAGTTTGCAGAGCTGGTGTGCAGTAACTCCCTTAGATCCAATGGTTTGACGAATGCTGTTGGCGTATTGAAAGAAGAGATGAGACGAATGGACTCCTTGATTCTCTCTTGCGCTGACCAGCATGCTGTACCCGCAGGTGGAGCTTTGGCTGTTGACCGCGATGGGTTCTCTCAAGCTGTTACACAAACGCTGCGGAACCATCCGCTAATTGAGGTCATTAACGAGGAAGTTCAAATTTTGCCGGAAGGCATCACGGTGGTAGCATCGGGACCGTTAACATCACCAGATTTGTCTAACCAGCTTAAAGGACTCATGGGTGAGGAATACTTGTACTTCTATGATGCGGCAGCGCCGATTTTAGAGAAAGATTCCATTGATATGAGTAAAGTTTACTTAGCTTCTCGTTATGACAAAGGTGAGGCAGCTTACCTCAATTGTCCAATGACAGAAGAGGAATTCAATGTTTTCTACGAAGCTTTAATAACGGCAGAAGTAGCAGAACTTAAGGAATTCGAAAAAGAGATCTATTTCGAAGGCTGCATGCCCCTAGAGGTAATGGCTAAGCGCGGTAAGCAGACGGTGTTGTTCGGGCCAATGAAGCCTGTTGGACTGATTAACCCGCACACTGGTAAGCTGCCACACGCCGTCGTACAGCTTCGTCAAGACAATGCCGCGGGAACATTATATAACTTGGTTGGTTTCCAAACTCATTTGAAGTGGGGCGAGCAAAAACGCGTTCTGTCTTTGATTCCTGGCTTGGAACAAGCTGAGTTCGTCCGTTATGGGGTTATGCATGTAATCTCACTATTCACTGTGTTACTATAATTATGTTTTGAATTATTATTCATTCGTTTTCTCATACATTTACCTCTAGATGCGGTCTTAATTGTGAAATTGACCTCGCTAGAGGTTTATCTCTTTTTATTAGGTCGAAACCAAGTTAAGAATTTGTTTTCCGGTGTATGATTCCATTGGAGGAGTGAGAAGAGATGGATGCTAGTCAGGCGCAATTTCATGCGACAACTATTTTTGCCATTCGTCATCAAGGTAAAGGTGCAATTGCCGGAGATGGTCAAGTTACATTTGGCAACAGTATGATTATGAAGAGCAGTGCCAAAAAGGTGAGGCGTTTACATAGAGGGAAAGTTATCGCAGGTTTTGCAGGATCAGTAGCCGATGCGATTACCCTTTTTGAAAAGTTTGAAGGCAAGCTCGAAGAACATCATGGCAATTTACAGCGTGCTGCAGTCGAACTCACGAAGGATTGGCGTCAAGATCGCGTATTACGTCGATTAGAAGCTATGATGATTGTTATGGATGCTACTGGTTTATTGCTTCTGTCAGGCAATGGGGAGATTATTGAGCCGGATGATGGCATCCTGGCGATAGGTTCTGGTGGTAGTTTCGCATTGGCGGCTGGAAGGGCATTACATCGTCATGCTTCAGAGCTAAGTGCCAAAGAGATTGCACATGCTGCACTTACAACAGCCGCTGAAATTTGTGTGTTCACGAATCATAATATTATTGTCGAAGAAATCGAGTAAGTCAGAATTGATTACGCACTTTTTTAGGAGGGTACCCGAATGGCAAACAGCTCCCTAACACCTAAACAAATTGTACAGGAATTAGATCGATACATTGTTGGTCAGAAGAAAGCAAAGAAATCAGTTGCTATTGCTTTGCGGAATCGTTATCGGAGAAACCTTGTGGATGAAGCCATGCGGGATGAGATTGTTCCCAAAAATATTTTGATGATTGGACCAACTGGCGTAGGTAAAACTGAGATTGCACGTAGATTGGCGAAGTTGGTTGGAGCCCCTTTTATTAAAGTAGAGGCAACCAAATTCACTGAGGTAGGTTATGTTGGACGTGACGTTGAATCGATGGTCAGGGATCTAATTGAAACCTCTATTCGTATGGTTAAATCGGAACGCATGGAAGCAGTGAAAGACCGCGCAGAGAAGTTAGCTAATGAGCGGATTGTTTCTTTATTGGCTCCAAGTCCGTCCCGCACCAAATCGCAGCGTAATCCGTTTGAAATGCTGTTTGGAGGCCAGAATCAACCCGAGCAGGAAGAGAGTGCGCCTGATCCAAATCTCTCGACCAAAAGGGCCGAAATCGCAGATCAATTGACTAGTGGTAAATTAGAAGGTGAGATCGTTGAGATTGAGGTCGAAGACTCTTCACCTTCCATGCTGGATATGCTAGCGGGGCAAGGAAACGAACAAGCCGGCATGAATATGCAGGAAATGTTCGGTAGTTTGATGCCCAAAAAAATGAAGAAACGCAAGCTTCCAGTGAAGGAAGCGAGAAAAGTTCTAACACAAGAAGAAGCGCAAAAATTGATTGACATGGACGATGTTATCCAAGAGTCTATTCACCGCGCCGAGCAGTCGGGCATCATATTTATCGATGAAATCGATAAAATAGCAAGCAGTTCCCGCGGAGGAAATGGTCCGGATATTTCCCGAGAAGGCGTACAGCGAGACATTCTCCCGATCGTTGAAGGTTCAACCGTTGTAACCAAATATGGACCTGTGAAGACCGATTATGTTTTATTCATTGGTGCTGGGGCCTTCCATATTGCAAAACCTTCGGATTTGATCCCAGAGCTTCAGGGTCGCTTTCCAATTCGTGTAGAACTGAGCGATTTAACGCTTGAAGATTTTGTTTCTATTTTGCAGGAACCCAAAAATGCATTAACGAAACAGTACACGGCTTTGTTACAAACGGAAGGCATAACCGTTGAATTTGCTGAGGAAGCTATTCATGAAATAGCTCGAATTGCGGTAGAAGTCAATCAGAATACGGAAAATATCGGAGCACGTCGTTTGCATACGATTTTGGAGAAATTACTCGAGGATCTTTCCTTTGAAGCCCCTGAAATTACATTGGAATCTTTCGTGATCAATCCAGAATATGTACGTGAAAAGCTAAGCGGCATAGTTCAAAATAGAGATTTGAGTCAATACATTTTATAATGAGCGATTGCAGGGTTACGTAAGTAGGAGGCAGTTACATGAGTTTATTAAACAAAACAAGAAGGCTAAATCGATTGCTGCAAAAGGAAGCAGGGAATGCGGTTAGCTTTATGGATATGGCAGAAGTTCTTCGTGATATTGTTATTGCAAATATTTATGTGGTTAGCCGTAAAGGGAAGATTCTAGGTTATGCTACAACAAATGATCCTGTTTCATCTGAAATGAACCAGGCCATTTTGCTTGAACGTAGATTCCCGTCCGAATCCAACAATCTTTTATTGAAGATAGAGGAAACGACGTCGACTTCCGAACCGAGCAGCCCATATTTTTACTACACAGAGCAAATGAAAGACATGTTCCCGTACACCCACACGACGCTGGTTCCTATTATTGGTGGTGGCGATCGGTTAGGAACATTAATTCTAAGTCGCAATGAAAGTCTATTTATTGATGATGACTTAATATTAGCTGAATATGGTTCGACAGTAATCGCTATGGAGATCTTGAGAGAAAGAGCGGAAGAGATCGAAGAAGAGGCTAGAAGTAAAGCTGTCGTTCAAGTAGCAATAGGCTCTTTGTCCTTTAGCGAAATGGAAGCTGTAGAGCATATTTTCGAAGAATTGGATGGCAAAGAAGGGCTCCTGGTCGCGAGTAAAATCGCTGATCGCGTTGGAATTACGCGTTCTGTTATCGTAAATGCACTTCGTAAGCTGGAAAGTGCCGGAGTTATAGAGACACGCTCGCTTGGTATGAAGGGCACTTATATCCGAATTTTAAATGAACAATTAATACAAAGTATTGAACAGATAAAGACGAAACTATAGTTTGGTACTATTGAAAAGCCCTGTCTGCTAAAAAGATAGGGCTTTTTTCTTATTGTAACTTAAGCTAATATCTTAGATGATTAGAAAGGTAATGAACTTACAAAATTCTACAACAGGAAACTTTTTCTATTTGTTTTATGAAAATAATGTCGAAATAAGAAGGAATACATACTTTCTTTGTGGAAGTATAGTGTCGAATACTCTATTGAAAGGGGGTAACGTGTATGTCTTTGTTGGACAAACCCAGTTGGAACTTGATGGAGCGTTCGCTCGATGCTTCGACTCTCAGACAAAAAGTGGTAGCGAACAACGTCGCCAATGTGGACACACCTTACTTTAAGCGTTCAGATGTATTGTTTGAAGAGTTATTGCAAGGTGAAATKAATTCATCAACGCCCTCTATAGAAGGTTATCGGACAAACCCTAAGCATTTCTTTATAGGCAAATCGACAAATTTACCGAATTCAGAAATTAAAACCGATGAATCGACAGCGATTAACAATAACTTGAACAATGTCGATATGGACTATGAAATGTCTTTAATGGCTAAAAACCAACTGAAATACAATACAATGATTCAGCAAATGAACAGTGAATTCAAAAAAATGCGCACAGTATTAGGGGGGAAGTAATAACAAATGAGGCTCACTAACGGATTTGACATCAGTTCATCAGCACTGACCGCGCAACGCTTAAGAATGGATGTCGTCTCATCAAATATTGCTAATGCGGATACAACACGTGCCAAGTTTGTAGACGGGAAATGGGTTCCCTACACGAGGAAGTTAGTTGCATTTGAAACAAAGTCGCAACCGAGTTTCGCACAATCGTTGCAGTCAGCTATGGCAGATGGAACAGGCGAAGGAGTACGAGTTAACAGAATCTTCGAGGATCAGTCGCCACTTAAACAAGTATATAACCCTACACATCCTGATGCAGATGCTAATGGATTTGTTTACATGCCCAATGTTGATGTGCTGAAAGAGATGGTTGATATGATTTCGGCTACAAGATCTTATGAAGCTAACGTTACTGCGCTTAATGCAAGTAAATCAATGATTACAAAGGCATTAGAGATCGGTAGATAATTAATCGGGAGGTTGCAGCATGATCGACAAAGTTAGCTATAGTCCATTAAATATCATGAGCTCCGTTCAACCCAAAGATAATTCGGGTGAAGGTGCTGCAGACCTTGGCAAACAATTCGGCTCATTTCTGAATGAAGCAATGACGAATTTAAATGCCCAACAACAACAAGTTGATCAACTCAATCAAAGTTTCATTAAAGGAGAGCTTTCAGACGTCCACCAGCTCACGATTGCTTCCGAGAAAGCTTCGCTAGGCCTGGAACTTACGGTGCAAGTTAGAAATAAAGTCCTTGAAGCTTACCAAGAAATGATGAGAATGCAGCTGTAATTAATCAGATGCTGCTAAAACTTTGGTTCGATGGGGTGACGGAGTGAACGAGAATCTCCTCCAGTACTGGGAGAAAGTCAAACAGTATTGGAATCGATATAGTAGAACAACAAAAATTACATTCATCGCAACAGTTGTCCTTTTGATTCTTACTGCTGCAATTATCAGTGTTAATTTATCTAAGACGGAATATTCCTTAGCATTTACCGAACTTCAGCCAAGTGACGCGGCTGCGATCAAAGGTTATCTAGATACGGCTAAAATTCCATACAAGCTTAGTGCTGATGGTAAAAGCATCGAAGTGCCTACAAATGAAGTTGCAAACGTGAAACTCGGTGTTGAGTCACAAGGTTTAAACAAAAATGGTTCTCTAGGATTCGGTGCTTTTAGCAACAGCAGTTCATTTGGTATCACAGATAACGAATTTAAAGTGAAATATTTGAATGCGATTCAAGG
>NZ_JBFTQB010000114.1:0-21598 GCF_056398785.1 Paenibacillus sp. 01T422
GTACACACTATCAAACAGCTCGCAGATTTCACGGGCAGACTTCTGATAATAAGGAAGAATCTCGTATAATCTTGCTCCATCCAAATGTAATTTGATGCCATGACTGCGGCAGTAGGCAGAGATCTGTTCAAGCTCTTCGTAGTCCGGAAGCTGTCCACCAATTTCCCGCTGCGGCAATTCCAGCAATAAACAAGCAATATCTTCTTTTAATTGCAGCACATCTTCCAGACGAATTAACCCATCTTTTTCACCAAGCAAAATAGGCTGGATATGATGAAGCTCCTTCAACCCGTCTTCCTCGTGGATTTCCAAATGGCTGAGTGGGTGATAGGCGACCTTCTTGATCCCTTTATGATCGCACCAGATTCGTAGAGCAATTTGCTGAGCCATAGTTCCACTAGGGAAAAAGACAGCCGATTCTTTACCAAGAAACGCGGCCATTTCCTCTTGGAAATCTTCAATTAACTTACCATTGCCATAAGTATCTCCATCCGTAAGACCATCAACGTCCTGCAAGGCATCTATCAATACTTGAATATTTCTTTTGCCATGCCCACCCAATGCATAGTTTGTTTGTTGAAACGCTGCTAATAATGGATTGATTTTGTTCATTTGTATCGTACTCCTTTGTTTGTCACAGCTCACTCTTGGTCTCAGAAGGGCAGTGGATTATAATCAAGCTAACTCTATTTTGAAAAAGGAGACTCAGCCAATGAAGGAAATCCTCATCGGTTCCATTGATCAATTTACTACTTTTCCTGCGGAGGTTGAGCTTGACCGTGATCTGTATTTTTTGATACAGGTAGACGATGACCAGTACAGTCTTTACTCAAGTGTTTGCCCTCATGGCGGCTATACCGTCGATCTGATTGACGGAGAGCTGGAATGCCCTTTGCACGGGTGGACTTTTGAAGTACATACAGGACGTTGTCATAATGTGCCTAGCGCCAGACTCGCCTCCTATAACGTCATCCTTCGTGACAACCAGTTGTTCGCTCAGATGGCATGACTTACGTATATTTTACCAGTGGTCAAGCTATAATAACAGCTGTTGTTATCAAATGAATGGCTTTAGGAGGCAGCATGCCCGACAAGATGAACACGAATAAGTCCCAGGGAATGACTTGGTGGCAGCTGAGCTTACTTGGCGTCGCTTGCACCATCGGTACCGGCTATTTCCTAGGCACTGGAATCGCGATTCAAATGGGCGGCGTCTCTGTCCTTTTTATGTTCATACTCGCAGCTTTCGGCACTTATATTGTCTTCGATGTTCTGGCCAAAATGACGGGCAAGGATCCCCAGCAAGGCTCGTTTCAAACCTACGCCGCCAAAGCATTCGGACGCTGGGCAGGCTTCAGCAGCGGTTGGGTTTATTGGTGCTCAGAGCTATTAATTATGGGAAGTCAGTTAACAGCTTTATCATTTTTTACCCGCATCTGGTTCCCAAGGTTACCGATGTGGGTTTTTGCGACGGCCTACGCCCTATTAGGGCTTGGCGTTATTCTGCTCGGGACCAAGGTTTTTGAACGTGCTGAGCATATTTTTGCCATTATCAAAGTATCCGCCATTGTGATGTTTGTGATTATCGCTGGCGCGGCGGTCTATGGATTCCTTACAGGCACATACCCGCCGAAGTTCCCGACTACCAAGGAAGCCTTTCTACCAAAAGGGGGAGTCGGTATTTGGTCTTCTTTCATCTATGCTTTTTATGCGTTTGGCGGCATTGAAATCATGGGCATCATGGCTGCAAGGCTCAAACGGCCTGAAGAGGCCCCAAAAGCCGGGAACATGATGATCCTTCTTTTAACCATCATCTATATCGCTTCGTTAGCACTTGCTTTGACGTTGATCCCCTTGAGCAATCTACAGGGAAAAGAAAGTCCTTTTCAGGTGGCCTTAGGTTCCTACCAACTCCCTCTGGTCCCTCATGCCTTCAATGCGATACTAATCATCGCGGGATTTTCGACGATGGTCGCTTCCCTGTTTGCGGTTACCACCATCCTTGTCACGTTAGCTCAAGATCACAATGCCCCTGCCATATTCACTAGACGAACAACGGGCAAACGTAAAATGCCGTTACCCGCCATCGGATTTACGACTGGCGGGATAACGGCAGCCGTGCTGATGGCCCTGTTTCTACCTGAGAAATTATATGCGTATATCACCACTGCGGCAGGCATTATGCTGCTGATGAATTGGCTCTTCATCCTACTTTCATCAGGCCGATTATTGCAGTTATCCTTATGGGGGAAAATGAAAAGATACACGGGTATGTTTCTTATTCTAACCGCAATCGTAGGAACCGCGTTTCATCCGACGAGTAGACCAGGCTTCTGGATCAGTCTCTTATTCATCGTATTGATTGGCCTGTTAACTTTGGGGCTGAGCTTCAAATGGAAGAAAAATACGCCTGGTTCCATCACTGCTTTCCACGCTGACAAGTTGTCCTTGCCCAAACCCGATAATCGTGAAGGGGCAACTTAATGTTAAGTGAAGAGGGCTTGAAAAGCTTTTAATCCAAAATGCAAACCAAAACCGATCAGGGATAACCCCGAAACGATAGAGATGACCGAAAGCCCGCGTGGCGTAAGGAATTTGCGGAATACACTGGCTAACGAAGCCATGATGAGATCCCACAGGATAATCCCCACGAACATGATCCCCGTATACAGCAGCACGTGATTTCTATCATACTTAGCAATGGTTTCCGCTAGCACCGATCCATAGATCCCAAGCCAAAACAGGATGGACAAGGGAGAACTGATAGCCATGATTAGTCCTGTAAAAAARGAATTTGCCAACGTTTCTTCCGACCTGTGACCTTCCGTTTTCAATTTACCGGCACTAAGAACACTTTCGATTCCTGAGTAGAGTAAAATAAAGCAACCGAACAGCCACAGAAATGTCTTCATGAATGGTGTTGTAAGAAAGTGTACAAGTCCGAAATAAATGAGGACAATCAGTATGACGTCTGCGAGCATGCCACCCACACCCACCATCCACGCATGTACAAAGCCACGCTTGATGCCTCTATCCAGCATGGCGGCATTAATAGGCCCAATCGGCGCGGAAAGCGACAAACCCAATAGTAGAAAACTTAGCATCACATACATTTCAATCACCCATTCGCTTTTATACATACAAGCCTTATGGCTCGTAATATCTTATTCTTTGAATAGGGCTTGTATAACTTTGATTCCTGGTTTTGGCTATAAAAAAGTCGTTGACATTCACGCAGCGTAAAGCAGTAGAGTTAAGTTGTCAGGAGGTGAACAGATGGAATACACCGTGCAAAACCTTGGAAAGTTGGCTGGTGTGAGCACTAGAACACTTCGATACTACGATGAGATTGAGCTTCTTAAGCCGGCAAGAATCAATTCTTCCGGGTATCGAATCTATGGACAGGCGGAGGTTGATAGATTGCAGCAGATTTTATTTTACAGAGAATTGGGCGTGAATCTGGATCGCATCAAAGAAATCATAACCGCCCCCACCTTTAGCGGAGAGGATGCTCTTAAAGAACATCATGTACAGCTCCTGGACAAAAGAGCCCAGCTTGATGCGTTGATTGCCAATGTAGAAAAAACGATAGCGTTAAATGAAGGGAGAATCGCCATGTCAAATAGAGAGAAATTCGAAGGCTTTAAGCAACAGCTTATTGATGAGAATGAGAACAAATACGGGAAAGAAATCCGCGAAAAATATAGCGATGAGYGCGTGAATAAATCGAATCAAAAATTGAAAAACATGACACAAGATGAGCATGACGAGGTTACGCGTCTTGCAGCTGAAGTCAAGGCCTCACTCGCAGAAGCTTTCAAAACAGGAGATCCTGCTAGTCAGGCCGCCCAAAAAGCCGCGGATTTGCACAAGCAATGGCTATCCTACTACTGGAGTGAATATAGCAAAGAGGCACATGCCGGTCTAGCCCAAATGTATGTGGATGATGAAAGATTTAAGGCCTACTATGATGATAAACAACCAGGAACCGCAGAATTCCTGAGAGATTCCATACACATTTATACAGGTTTTACGAAATAATAGCACTGTGAGCGGGACACTAGCATCTTTTCTATCATATCCTCCAAACATCCAGTTATTTAGAAGAAACCTGAATAGAATAGTATTACACCAGCCAGCCACCAGCAGCCATGTGTATGTCAAACCCCCAACCGAAAAAAGCACAGGAACCCTTAGGGGCCCTGTGCTTTTCGGTTATGAATTGGCTGCTACGCCGCCGCCAGTAGGTTTGACCAGCGCCTTGCTCTCCCAAACGCGGCTTCTCCACCGCAAATACATAATCAGGCCTCGAAGCCACTCAYCGACAGCAAAGGCTATCCACACGCCTAGAAGTCCCATGTTCATGTGAATGCCCAGCCAATACGCAAGCGGCACCGCAACACCCCACATGGAGAGAACTCCCATGGCTACAGGAAATCTAGCATCACCCGCAGCGCGGAGTGAATTAATAACAACAAGATTAAACGTTCGACCAGGCTCCAGAATTACGCTTAGCAACAAAATTCCCGATCCCATTACAATAATTTGTGGGTTATCCGTAAATAATCCGAGCAGCTCTTTGCGGAAGATAGCGGCGATTCCAACAACCACAAATGTCAGTATGAATGTCATTCTCAGACTACGAATGAGCTTATGGTATGCTGCCTTAAACTCGCCGGCTCCAACCATATGACCCACGATAATCTCCGTCCCCATCCCGATCGCCATACCAAGTGCCATAAAATAATTGGTAATATTCATTACATACACATGCGTGCTTAACGCGACTTGACCGATGATATTAACGAAACTCACAATCATTAGATATTGAGATTGCCAAGACAAGTGTTCTCCGGCGGCAGGGAGTCCAATGCTCAAGATTTGCTTCACAATACGTTTATCGAACGTGATGTAATCCTTGAAGCGAATCGGGAATGGAATGCGGCGATAGAGAATTACAAAAAGTACGATAAGTCCAAGAAAACGGCTTACGACAGTAGAGACCGCAGCTCCCGTTACTCCCCACTCAGGAAATCCGAGATTCCCGAAGATAAGCAGGATGTTACCAACGACATGGATCACGTTCACGCCGAGTGTCACGTACATAACGTCTCTCGTCTGACCATTCGAACGAAGTACGGAGGAAACCGCATACGACAGCGCTTCGATCCAAATAAAAGCACTGATGAGATTCAAGTATTTCTTAGCTATAGCAATCTGATCAGGAGCCAAGTTCATTAGCTGCATGACCGATTCGCCAAATACGACCAAAACGATGCTGACGACGATCCCGAATATTAAATTGATCGTTATCGCCAATGCCGAAATACGACTCGCTTCTTTGGCTCTGCCAGCACCCAAATTCTGCGCTACGGCTACACTCGTTCCGATTCCGACGAAGCCAAACATCAGGATGCAGAATACGATGATTTCATTCGCTAATCCCACAGCTCCGGTTACTTCATCTGAGATCCGACTGAGCATGAACACATCCGCGGTACCGAGCATCATCCGCAGAACGGAGTCAATGAAGATCGGCCACGTAATGGCGAATAGACTAAGCTTTTTCCATGTTGCTGTTGACTGGGTGTCTATCATTTTCTATGCTCCTCAATTCAAATACCTTCATCTTAGGATACGTAAGCGATTTCAGTCAAATGCTACTAATATCCAACAAAACAACCTTGGATCTCTCTTCCGAAGAAGTCCAAGGTTGTTTCATGATTCAAAGCTATTTTACGCGAACCCATGCACCGCGATTATCCGCTGATTCAATTTCAGCTTCCGCAATAACAATGCTGTCCATCGTACTGAAAGGTGTGGCCGTTGCGACGTTCTGTCCAGAAATCAAAGTCTCAACGAAGTATTTGAGCTCCTGGTAATAACCCATTTCCGCGGAAATCTCAGGACTGAAGCCAGGACCATCGTTCACATTCACTTTAAGACCGTCTGCCGTGAATACAACATTAGCTTTTTCAAAATTTACGCGGAACTGCATATCGAAGCCGTAATCCCCTTGAAGCGTCCAGTCCGCTTGCGCATTGATAACCTTGCCATCTTCGTACAAATAGTTCGTTGAAACGACATCGTACCCGCTGCCTGGCACAACGTTCCTAGCCAACGTGGAGACCGATTCTGGTTTACCGAACAACCAGTTAATCATATCGATGTCATGCACATGCATGTCGAGGAGAGCTCCGCCGCTCTTCGCATTCTGCAACAGCCATGGTCCCCAAGTTGGCGTTCCGCCACCGCGGTAGAAGTAACCAGCTATTACTTTGCCGTACGTTTCGTTTGCCACGACTTGTTTCAAATACTCGTAAGCTGGCCAGAAGCGCAGACATTGACCGACCATCAGCTGTTTCCCATTTTGCTCAGCAGCTTCAATCATGTCTTTGCACTCTTCTGCATTCAGTGCCATCGGTTTTTCACATAACACATGAAGACCTTTAATCAAGCATTGAATGGAAATTTCTCTGTGCAAAAACGTAGGCAATGTCATATCCACACAATCAAGCTGCTCATTCTCAAGCATTTCAGCAACACTTGTATACTTATTGTAAACGCTGAAGTCAATGCCGGAGGCTCCTGTATCAATGTTTCCTCCGGATGCATGTCCTTCCAACTTTTCGATATCAATATCGCATAAAGCCACAACTTTAATTGGAACCCCTTCAGCTTCGAGACGAATGTAATTTTCCAGATGCGTTCTCCCCATAAAACCTAACCCGATCAATCCGATTTTTAACATGGCTTATTTCCTCCCCAGAATGGCATCCATAGCACCTGATGTATTATAAATAATTTGCTGACCGTGATGCGTATAGCCAGGAATCATTTCTGCGATAACGTAATCTTCATAGCCAATTGTTTGCAAAGCCTTCATCACTTCTGGATAGTTCACATCGCCTGCAAGCAGATCCACGAATCCATGCAAACCGCCGGCAGCGCGTCGGTAATCTTTGAAGTGAACTTTCTTGATACGATTATTTAAAATAGTAATCCAATGCTCCGGGTAGCCGGCAAATAAGACATTCCCGACATCGAAGTAGGAACCGACATATGGCGAATTGATTTTATCAATGAAATCTCTCAATTCCAGCGGTGATAGCAAAAATTTATTCCAAACATTCTCAATACCGATAGACACTTTCAGAGATTCCGCAACCGCAGACAGCTCACTGATACCTTCTAGGGCATAATCGTACGCTTGATCATAGGGCACAACTTCAGAGTCAGGAATGAAATCTACGCCAACAGCTCCAGGTACAACCAATATCGTGTCTACGCCCAAAATCGCTGCGCTTTCCAGCTGCTTTTTGATAATATCTTTCGCTTTTTGACGCGTTCCAGCATGTCCACTAGTTATGGAGTACGTCCAATATAAACMGCTGGCTAAGCTCGTTAGCTCAATGCCTTTATCATCAGCAAACTGACGGTACTGTTTGATTTCGCTTTCATTGCTTTCAAGACTGAGCTCACCTGTTTCGTTCAAAGCCAATTCGATGCCGTCAAACCCCGCATCTTTCGCGACAGTTATACATTCCTCTACCTTCATAGAGCCTGGAAATGACCAAATGTTAATCCCTTTTTTCATCGTTATCTCCTCCGTCTCTTTCCTTTATTATAAAAGACCTTTGCTAGATAAGATTTATCCAAAAAGCCGATTTATTTGCACTTTTACAAAAATGGATATGATAAAATAAAGCTGGGTCCTACCACCACAAAGACGCTAAGAAAGGGCGGACAGCATGGAATTCCCACGCATACAGCTCCAAGAATCAATATCCATTCCAAATCTCATTTCCTTTCACTATTTTGAGTATGCAAAGGGATATGTGTTTGACGGCGAACAACACGACTTTTGGGAAATTCTATATGTCGACAAAGGAGAGGTCGAGGTTCGGGCCGATGATCACATCCACACCCTTCAGCAGGGGCATATGATTTTTCATAAACCGGAAGAATTCCATACCGTTAGCGTGAAGCATGAACATAAACCACCTAATCTTATCGTCATTTCCTTCGAATGCGCGTCAGCAGCGATGTCTGATTTTGAAAATAAAATATTGGCGCTTGGCGATCGGGAGAGAAATATGCTATCCCTCATTATTCAAGAGGGGTTTCAGGCATTTCTGCCTCCTTTTGATAGGCCATCTGTCCATCATCTTGAACGGAATCCAGGAGCCCCTTTTGCCAGCGAGCAGTTGATCAAAACCTATTTGGAAGCTCTGCTTATCACGCTGATTCGCAATCAAAAGACGGCCTCTTCAACGATAGAGGCAGCAGCTAAGATTAAGCAGTCATCTCTGCAAAAGGAAAAAGCCGAACAACGCATCGTTCAGCAAATTCTCGATTATCTGAAGGAAAATCTCTCTCAATCTTTTACGCAGGATCAGTTATGCCAGACGTTTCACTTGGGGAAAAGCCGGTTGAAGGAGCTTTTCCAGTCACAGATGCAAACCGGCGTCTTAGAAGCGTTCAAATCGCTGAAAATCGAACAAGCCAAAACCTATATCAGAGATGGCCGGTACAATTTCACGGAAATTGCCGCGATGCTAGGCTATGCCAGTATCCATTATTTCTCCAGAGACTTTAAGAAAACCGTTGGCATGTCTCCCTCGGATTATGCGAAATCGGTTAAGGCGCGTGTTTAACCGCATGATAAATAGTCCTACAAAGTCAAAACACCATTTGGGGTTGGGTTGCGTTTGGGTGCGTTTTGTTGCGTCGACTGGCGGCGCTATCGGATCGGATTTCTTCATTGGACGAAATCCAATGGACATAGTGATTTAACGGCTCGATCAGCGATCCTATTGGATGAAATCCAATGAGATCAGTGAATTGAGCTGCTAAAAGGGCTAGTTATGGCAATTCCATTGGATTTCGTCCAATGGAATGAGCAATTTAGGTGTGCAATTGGTGTTTTCATTGGATTTCATCCAACGCGGCGAGGCGACTCCCAACACTAGAACGCTGTTCAACATCGCTATCGTGTGCTGTTTGCTCCCGACGGACGGCTCGGCTTTGTAAACACGCTTATCACGCGCGCGCTTACTCAAAATCTATCCCTCACAACCTCCAACCAAACATAAATAAGGGGTCACCTCGGTTGTTACCCATTAAATTCATACAGATATAAAAAAGCACCCAGATYGGGTGCTTTTTTTATATCTACTTTATTTAATTACTTTCAATAAACGCTTAGCTGTACCACTAGCCGTTTCAATTGTTTCATACACATTCACTGTGAATGGATAGCTGAATTGATCCGTTGTGATGTTCGAAGCATCTAGCGTCTGTACGCCGCTAATCAGTTTATTGTCGCCTGCGAAAGATGCATCCTTGGAGCCAATGACACGTCCCGCATTATCGACAATTTCGAATCTCAATTTGGAGAAGTTATTGTCTACAACGACGTTCTCTTTTTGCTCGATGCCCAGATCAAGACGTACTTTGTACGTGTAAGTCAATTGAGGTGTCGTTACCGAGTTAACGGTCACATCATTAAATTTCAGATCGAAAGGATACAAGGAAATGGTTGAATCCGTTTCTTCCTGCTGCAGATCAGTTTGCAGTGCTGCAATTGTCGTTGTATACGGCGCGGCAGCAACAGCATCAAGCAACTTCAGGGAGAAGTTTGTTCCCGTTTCTGACTGTGGAACAATGTACGAGTAACTTACGACGTAACTTAGTCCTGGGTTCATCATTTCTGTCACATTGGCTTGACGAGTTCCTTGGTAGGTTAAACCTTGTGTACTCACCAATTCCGACATGAAGGCTGGCAACGCAATAGGTGTTGTGCTTGTATTCGTTAGTTTGAACTTCGCTACAGCTGTTTTGAACCCTTCACCTGGATTCTCATGCAGATGAAGCTCCATCAAGGATACTTGTGTTGATTTGTCGATCACTTTGGTCAAGGCATCAAACGCGATCGGTTGACCGATCGTATAAGGAACTGCTGTTGAGGACCCTGACCCTTGTTCTTTCGGCCATGCAATAGCCAGCTTGCCTGTTGCTAATGTTGCCGCTTCGGTTCCACCTTTTGGAACAAAGCTGTCCGTGGATAAAACTACCAGGTTAGACAAGGTCACACCATTTTCAACCGGGATCGCAAAATGAATGTATTTCTTCTCGCCAGCTTCCAACGCAACAGCTTCCACTTCCGAACGTTTTCCTTCGTAGTTCTTCGTTTCGGACTGCGCATCCACGCGGAATGCTGGCACTGTTTCACGGCCTGTACCGGGATTACTAGCAAGGACAGTCACTACGGCTACACGGCCTGCCGTTGTATTTTGCATGGAAGCTTCAACTGCTGTATAGGTTAATCCGGAGTTAACACCTGGGATCAAGAACGATTGCCCCCAAGCGATGTTATCAAGACTTTGTAATGCTGCACTTCCCATCGCACCATACCAAACGGAATTGGTTGGCATAGCAAGTAATGTTTTTTCCACTTTTGGGTAAGAGTAAACGTCCACGTTGACGAAAGAAAGCTGATCAATTGTGCCAATTTCCTTCGTATCAACGGAGTCTGTACACGAAGCTCGTGCTCAGGCACTCGGTTCTGTATCACACCGCCATTGTATAAGCGAACCGTGACAGCAAGCTGTGAACCGGTCGCTGTTGGCGTCACGGCTACACTTTTCACGGCTGCGCGGATGTCACTTGTCAGTCCATAATTGACTGTAGGCGCACTAACAGGTGCGGTTGGCGCAGCATCTGCTGCCCAAACCGTCGTACCGCCCTGCACGATCAATGCGCCAAGCATAATGGCGGTCAGACTGGATTTCCATGGTCTTTTTTTCATGTATATACGCTCCTCTTTGAGTAATTTCGTTGCTGGATTATTTTGCTGCTGGTGTCGCTGTCGCTGCTGGAGAAGCACTAGCGCTCTCTACTTTCTGCCCGTCCTTCAACGTGTTCTGGCCGGAAATGACTAATTTCTCGCCATCTTTAACGCCATCTATTACTTCTTGGAACTCTCCATTGATACGTCCAAGCTTCACTTTGCGTTTCACATATTGATCGCCTTGTTCAACAAAGACAAACGTATCAGATTCTTCACGGATGACGCTCAACGTTGGAATCGAAACAACTTGCTCTTCCGTTTCCGTTGTTAGCTGCACCATGAATCTGCTACCTGGCTGAAGTTGGTGATCACTATTTGGAACTTCCAACTCAAGCGTGTATGTTTTTGTTGCCGCACTCATGATCGGAGCCAAATAGCTAATTTTCGCTGTTCCTTTTTTGTCCGGTGTATCTGGATTATAGTAAACGAGCTCTTGTTTCCCCTTAACAAGCTGGTAGTTGGTTTCCGTAAGCTCAGTTTTGATTTTAATCGGATCAATTTGTTGAACTTGACCAACCTTGCCAGCAGCCGCTGCAATCGTTTGTCCAACGACCACATTGAAGTCGGTTAGAACACCGCTGCCCGGTGCCTTAACTTCATAATTCTCTAAAGACCTAGTCGCATCCTCCAAGGATAAACTAGCAGATTCTGCCTGTGTCTGTGCGGAAGAGATCGAATCGGAATTATCAAAGGCCGACAGCTTGCTTTGTGCTGCGTCCAAATTCATTTGCGCGCTATCCAAAGCTTGCTTCATCTGGTCCACTTGATGTTGAACCGCTGTACCTGCATCAAAATCATTACGAGTTTTGTTGTAATCTTGCTGTGCATTGGTCAAAGCGGTTTGCGATCTTGCCACATTGTCCGCCAAATCCTTGCGGTTGTTCACTTTATTGTCTCGTGCTTGTTGCAGTGACTCTTGCGCGCTTTTTAAAGCCAACTCGCTTTTCCGTTGTGCCGAAACTGCGTCTTTACTATCGATAACAAACAGCACTTCGCCTTTTTCGACGTACTCTCCACGTTTTTTCACAACGTTCAGTACTTCGCCGTTTGCTTTTGAAACAACATCCAGCGTCGTTCCTGCCGATACATCGGCAACTTGCTCAACGGGATTGCTAATTTTCTGCTTTTTAACAACCTCGGTTTTAACCGCCTTTGGCGCCAGTTGAACTGTAGCAGCCCCCTTGGACCCTGGCGCTGAACATGCAGACGCTAAGACCGCAGCTGCGGTCAATAGCGCTATCACGCCCATCGAGCGATATCTAAATTTACGTTTTCGCGAACTATCGTTAATCATCTATGTGCCTCCTTATACCTCTATCGTACTTGTGGTTGTGTTTTGGTTATCTTTTTTACGATTGAACATGCGACCCATCCGGTTCTTTATGCTTTCAATCAACTCGTACACAATAGGTACGACAACTAGAGTTAGAACCGTAGAGGTAATCAGACCACCGATAACAACAACACCCAGTCCTTTACCGATTAATCCACCCTCTGCAGAAATACCTAATGCCAGCGGCACCAAAGCCATAATTGTAGCTCCAGCTGTCATAATAATCGGACGAAGTCTCACTTTTCCTGCTTCAATTAAAGCATGGCGAACCGTGTAGCCTTCATCGCGCAGCTGCTGCGCACGGTCGATCAAGACGATGGCATTCGTGACGACAATTCCGATGAGCATGAGGAAACCAATCATAGATGTAACTGTTAGCGGCTCGTGCGCAATAACGAGTCCGAGCAGCCCTCCGATAACCGCAAGCGGTAGAGAGAACAAGATGGCGAATGGTGCACTCGCGTTTCCAAATGCTAGAACCATGATCAGGTAAACAACGAATATCGCGGCTCCCATAGCGACGAACAATTGACCGAAGCTCTCATTGACATCGTCGGAAACACCAGTCACTTTCGGTGTCACGCCTTCTGGTAATTCAACATCTTTTAATGCCGCGGTAAGCTTAGCACTTACGCCGGTTTTATTTGTATCATTAATTTTGGCAGATACTTTGACAAGCTGCTGCTGATCTTCACGTGCAAGGGAAGCAGCGCCCTTCGTTTCGTTGATTTTGGCTACTTCCTTCAACAGAATCGTAGATCCATTTGATCCGGTTAACGGAATGTTGCCTAGTTTTTCAAGCGTATTTTTGTCCGATTTGTCTAACGATACCGTTGTTGTATATGTGATATTATCGAATTTCATATCTCCCAGACTTTGTTTTTGAATCCAGGCACGTGCTGTATCTCGAACAGATGAGGAGCTGAGGCCATAAGCTCTTGCTTTATTCTGATCCACAGCAATCTCTATTTCTGTTTTGGCATCACTTAAATTATCTTCAATCTCAGCAAGTTCTGGGAAAGTTTGCAGCTTATCTTTGACAATCTTAGCTGCTTTCTCCAGTTGAAGTTGATCATCGCCTTGCAGTGTATAGGCGAAATCCGTCGATGAAACACCGAAATCACCTTCCATTGCTTTAGGCTCAACTTCAGAACCGTTTGGCAATTCTGAGAGAATATAAGCCTTCATTTCATCTTTTACTTGATTGCCATCCACTTTATCATTCACTTGAACGAAAATCTGTGAAGCATACGGTGTACGCTCATCGTCATTGCCAGCATAACCGACCAAGGATTCTACAAATTTGAAAACTGGCTCGCCATTTGAGTCTTTCGTATTTAACAAGACCGTTTCGATTTCCTTCGTTTTGGCATCTGTCGCTTCAAATGAAGTCGAATATGGCAGTTTCAGTTGGAAGTACATCGTCGTCGCGGCGCTTGATTCAGGCAAGAAGGCCACGGACAAGAACGGTATGGTTCCGGCCATTGTCACAACGAGCATTAGCAATGAGATAAGCAGCGTTTTGATTCTGTTTTTCAAACTCCAAGTCAATACTTTCTCATAGAACGTTGTTAGCTTAGTTGGTTGCGACTCATCGTGATGAGTTTTGCTTGGTTTACTGCGAAGAACAATCAACTTAGCCAGCATCGGAATAACCGTTAAGGCTACAATCAAGGAAGAGAGCAGCGCACAAGCGATTGTTAAGGCAAACGGTCTAAAGAATCCGCCGACAACGCCTGTAACCAAAGCAAGTGGTGCGAATACCCCAACAGTTGCAAGTGTCGATGACGTAATCGCCATGGATACCTGCTTCGTCGCTAAAGCAATAACGGACTCATTGCGCTCCTGTGCTTTCTGCAAGGAGGCATATATATTTTCAATTACGACAATGGAGTCATCCACGACCCGTCCTACTGCAATAAAGATACCGCCGAGGGTCATCGTATTGAGTGTTAAACCTAGGGTAGACATCAATAGTAAAGTAATCAAAATGGAAAGTGGGATCGAAACTAGAACAATAAGCGTCATTCGAACATTTCGTAGGAAAATCAAGATCATTAAGGATGCCAATATAGCCCCTACAATACCTTCACGTATAAGTCCTGAAATCGATTCATTAATTTGATCTGCACTATCGTACGTATTCTTGAAAGTAACGTTAGGTAACGTTGTTTTCCAACCTTCAATCTGTTTCTGAATCTCATCAGAGAATTCAACAGCATTCGCACTGCCTGYTTTGTACAAAATCATTCCAATCGCCGGCTTGCTATCCAGTCGACCGATGAAATCCGATTCACTTATCGCCTTGACGTTAGCAACCTGATTTAAGGTTACGATATCGCCTTTTGGCGTTGTGATTTCAAGCTGCTCCAAATCGAACAAGCTGGACATATTGCCCGTTACACGCGTCATCTTGTCATTGCCGCTAATCTCTACACTGCCGATTGGACTTTTCGTCGCAGCGGCGTTAATCGCATTGGATACCATGCCTGGAGATAAACCATAGACGTCAAGGGCCGCGGCATTCAGCTCAATATCAAGCGAAGTGTCTCTGGCTCCGATTACGTCCATGTGGTCAATCCCTTTAATTCCTTCAAGAGCAGGCTTAATTTTATCTTTAAAAGATTTATCAAGCTCGGTTTGGCTGATGCCGTTATCGGCATAAGCAACTAAGTAGTTGGAAGGGAAGGAAGCCGCGCCAAACGTTGACGCTTTAGGTGCTCCTGCTGTTGCCGGAAGAGAGACTTCAGCGAGCATATCCTGTACAGCCTGTTTCTTTTTGTCAGTATCAACATCTTGTTTGAACATCAAAATGATCATGGAAAAGTTATCACTTGACGTCGACTGCATAGAATCCAAATCTTCAAGATTCGCTAGCTTCTTCTCAATCGGTGATGTAATTTCATCCATGACGTCCTTTGGCGCGCCTGTATAAGTAGTCGTTACTGCAACTACCGGGAAAGAAACGTTCGGCATGTTCTCTACTTTAAGCTGCGATGAAGAATATAAACCGCCAACAAAAAGCATGATCATGATGATGATTAATGCCGAGACATTCTTCATGGAAAAGTGTGTAAGTCGATTCATTCCTTTACTCCCCTCATCTAATCATTGTTTCTATAAGATACATTTTGAATATGAACCCAATATGAACAAACGCCAAAAAAGCCTGGAAATAAGATTCCAAGCTTTCAATGTTCATTATTTCTTCAAGGAATAGGTTAAAATTGGAAGAGTGACTAAAAAGTGAGTGCCTTTTCCTTGTTCGCTCCGAACCTCAATCGTGCCTTGGTGCAGGTCAATAATTTTCCTAACAATAGCAAGACCTAGCCCGCTTCCCGAATCCCGTTGTCTAGCTTGATCTACTTTAAAGAACCTCTCGAAAATCCGTCCTTGATCTTCCTCCGCGATGCCAATCCCGTTGTCTTGAACCCAGATCTGATGAAGCCAACTTTAACAAATTATCGCTGAGGCGAGATAATCGCTCGCTCTCTCGTTCAATAATTTCCAAATAGCGCATTCGCTCGGACTCCTCGATTTCAGACCCCCGCAGCGCTTTGGAAAAGCCGCGAATCGACGTAAGCGGTGTTTGAATTTCGTGGGAGACGTTCGAAACAAAGTCTTGGCGCATCTGTTCAAGCTGTTTCAGCTCGCCAGCCATGTGATTGAAGCTAGCGGCCAGCTGTCCCAGCTCATCTTTCTGCATAACCGCGACGTGCACATTGAAATTCCCGCGAGCCAACCGCTGCGTAGCCACCGTTAATTTCTTCAGCGGATTCACCAAATATCGCGAGGCAATGAGAATCAGCAGGCTGCCGACAACAAGCACGATAACCAGAACGGTAATGACAGCCGTCTGTACTTGCCGGCGGGTCGCTTCAGATAAATAGGGATGAATGAAAAGAGCAAACGTCTTATCTCCAACCTTAAGTGGGATGCCTACTTTCATATCCTTCAGTGGATCTTTAATCATGCCGTAATCTAAGCTTTTGTACACACTGCCTTTCAAAACAAAGGCAACTTCCGATGCTTCAATACGAGGGACACCGTTTTTATTTAATGAAATCGCCGTCATGGGCTCCCCATTTTCGTTAAATAACGTAAAAACGTAATTTTCATTAAAACGGTTGCTCTCCGATACAAAGGAATCAAGCTGTCTAACCTGCATGTCTTCGCTTAGCTTGATAATCTGATTGCCGATCGTGAGCATCTCGTCCTGGAACTCGTTCGTAATCAGACTTCTGAAAAAAATCGTTGCCAGTGGAAAAGCGACTGACACACTCACGACCACAATGGCTAAGAAAGTAAGCACCACGCGGAGATAAAGCGACTTGATCATGCCTTCACCTCAAGTCTGTACCCCAATCCTCGGATTGTGGCTATCCGAAACTCTTCGGTCAGCGGCTCGAACCGCTCCCGCAATCTTTTGACATGCACATCAATGGTCCGATCATCACCTTCGTAATCGATTCCCCAGATCTGTTCAATTAGCTGCGTTCTTGTAAAAATTTGTGCAGGATAGCTCGCCAGCTTATAAAGCAATTCAAACTCTTTTAACGGTAGGGACATCCGTTGATCCTGCAAACGCACTTCAAAAGCCGTGCGGTCAATGACGACATTGCCGACCGTAATCGTCTGCGAGGCGTTAATCCGATATCGCTTCAGCAAAGCTTTGACCCGCATCACGAGTTCCAAAGGGTCAAAGGGTTTCACAAGGTAATCGTCCGTGCCAAGCTGAAACCCTTTCACCTTATGTACGGACTCGCTTTTGGCCGTAACCATTAGAAGAGGCAAGTCGTCGTAACGCGCCCTGAGCTCGCGGCATAGCTCCCAACCGTCCATCAGAGGCATCATAATATCCAAGACGACTAAATCCGCCGGGGTCGTTTCGAGCATACTGAGCGCCTCAACGCCATTGCTAGCTTGCGAAACCGTCAAGCCTTCTCCAACCAAATATAYGCGTATCAGTTCCCTGATGTCCGCGTCATCATCCACCACCATGATTCTGGTCACGACACGCCCTGCCTTTCTTCAAGCCTTGAACTACTTACAGGTATGGAATTGGATCCTTAGAACCCGCTTCTTCAAAGCCTTTCAAACGCAACCGGCAGCTGTCACAAACGCCGCAGGCTTCAGCTTTTCCATTGTAGCAAGATGTCGTCAGCTCGTATGGAACTCCGATTTTCAAACCTTCTTCAATGATTTTGGCTTTCGTCCAGTCAATAAGAGGCGTTTGGATCGTGATGCCTTTCCCTTCCACACCCACCTTGGTTGCCAGGGCAATTACTTCTTCCACTTTGTGAATAAATTCCGGCCGGCAATCCGGGTATCCGCTGTAATCGAGAGCATTCACACCGATATAGATCGCCTCGGAGCCAGTTACTTCCGCATAAGACGTTGCAATAGAGAGAAAGAGCAAATTACGTCCAGGCACATAAGTTACTGGGATTTCGGATTCCTCCGCTTCTCCATTCATAACGTTAGGCACATCAATGCTATCATCGGTTAATGCACTGCCGCCAAAATCGCGAAAGAAATCAAGCTTAATAATTTTGTGGCGCTGGCTCACACCATAGTGTTCCGCAACTTGCTTCGCATTCTCAAGTTCAATCTTATGGCGCTGTCCATAGTCAAAAGAAATCGGATACAGGTCGTATCCCGCTTCTTTGGCGATTCCCATGCACGTGGTGCTGTCCAGGCCTCCGCTCAGAATAATAACGGCTCTTTTGTTGTTATCATTGCTCATGCTCATAAAGACACCTCATTTTTTTCTTATAGTAGTGAAAAAAGGGATACCACGGCTGGCACGCGGCTAAACGCCGCGCATCACCGGATCCCATATAATCTTGTGCAGCTGCATATTCAGCTTAACTCTGGATAGTCCCGCTTCCAGCATGTGCTGGACGAGTTTGTGCGGCGGCATCGTCTCCCACACCGGGCTGAACATCGGCAGCGCCTTCGTCGGATACTTCTCAAGCACGTCCACCGCCGTGTGGAAATCGTGCTCGCTGCCGATAACGAACTTCAGCTCATCCTGCTCCCGCAGCAAGCCGAAGTTGCTCATAATCATCTGCTCCATCTCACTGGAGTCAGGGAGCTTAAAGTCCATAATGTATCGCACCTTCGGCGAGGCAACACGCTCTACAAACATAGCGAGATCGATCGCGCCGTTCGTCTCTATGTGCAGGTCGTCGACCTGCTCCAGCTCAGCGAGCGCGTCGATGAGGGCGAGCGACTTCTCACCGTACAGGAGCGGCTCGCCGCCGGTCAGGCAAATATGCCGGGAGCGGAACGAAGTGACCTTGCTGACAATTTCAGCAATGGTCATGACGTTCTCCGCTTCCGCGGGTGGGTAGCTGTATTTGGTGTCACACCAGGTACAGCGCAGGTTGCAACCAAAAAGACGGACGAAGACCGTTGGGAACCCGGCACGGGTTCCTTCGCCTTCAACCGTCTCGAAGATCTCGACCATCGGAATGCGGATATCTCGCATTACTCTTCCTCCTCCATCATCGAGCGAGTGATGGCCGCGTAGGAGGTCGGCGTCTCCCACAGCCGGACTTGCAGTTTATAGGTGTGGCCGTGCAGATTTTTACATTTTCCCTCATAACAATGCAAATGATGCGCACTGTCAAACGTAAATTCCTTAGAAATCAAAACGGATTTGTGATGATATTTTAATTGGTTCTCTGTGATGTCACGCCCCAACATTTGCACATCTCTTGGGATTTCATAGCTCATATCTATCACCTCTTAATTATAAAAAAAACAGTACTCTACATTATATCATGAAGAGTCCATTTCTCACAATCTATCAACATCTGGGGGATTTCGCCTTCGCTTTTGCGTCCAATCCAAGTGGCCCCTGATTTCCTGCATCCGCTCGTTTTCATCACGCAAATCCGATTCAATCGTTGCCATCAAACATTCGATTTGATTAACAACCGTATCCGGAAGTTCAACCTCTTCCAACGATTTTACGATATAGAGCAGGCACTGCAGTGTTTCATCCATTAGGCTTTTTTTCTTGCCCGTCAGGACAACCTCAGATAGAAATACAAGGTGGCTCAACTCTTTTTGCGTCATTTTCAAGAGGGACAACCCCTTTCTTCTTTCCATTATCCAACATTTTCCGACATCGCGGAAGACCCCTTGACAACTATAACTATAACATTTAAGATTACAGTAAATTGTTTTTGAACTTACAACTTATATTTCTTTTACAATAATTTTACAATTATAATTTTTGGAGGAATTTTAGATGAGCACACAAGTACAATCCACAGTTCTACAAGTTTTGGAAGACCGCCATTCCGTTAAGCAATACCAAGCAGGACACCAAATGCCGAAGGCTGATCTTGAGCAGCTTTTGACTTCTACATCCCAAGCGCCATCTTCATGGAACCTTCAACATTGGAAGCTGGTCGTTATTGACGATCAAGCTCAAAAAGAGAAATTGCTTCCAATTGCATACGGTCAAAAGCAAATCGTAGAAAGCTCCGTAGTTATCGCCGTTCTTGGTGATCTTGAAGCTAACAAAAATGCTGAGCTTGTCTTCGGTCCAGCTGTTGAAGCTGGTCACATGCCTAAAGAGGTGAAAGACACTCTTGTTGCTCAAATTGAAAGAGTTTATCAATATCCACAAGTTGCTCGTGATGAAGCGATTCGTAATGCTTCCCTTGCTGCTATGCAGCTTATGATTGCTGCCAAAGCAATGGGTTATGACACTTGCCCAATGGGCGGATACGACGCGGCGAAATTCGTTGAAGCATTCAACGTTCCAGCTCGATATGTACCTGTTATGTTAATCAGCGTTGGTTTGGCGGCTTCTCCAGCTCGTTCAGCTGGCCGTTTATCCCTGGATCAAATTACCGTTTCCAACACATTCTAATAAAACAAAAAAAAGGCATGGCTCTCCTAGCAAAATGAGAGTCCATGCCTTTCTTTTTTTCTACAGTCAATGTAATTGATCGGTTTCGAACCAAATTTCGTCAATCAACTTATTCCGATACAACATGGACACATTGAAGGTTTCGTACTCTTTTTCCTTATCCAGCTCATCCAATAACAAAGACGCTATAAGCTCTCGATCATCGGAATCTCCTGGCTCCCTGAAGTCTATAAAGCCGGTTAACTGCCGAGAACTTATATCCACCGTTGCCGTCCCGATCGGTAGACCACCATACGACTGCTGATATATTTCATACGTCAACGTATCCCCGTCGTCCCTTGCCAAAATAATCGAGTAATCCTCTGGATTCAGTGGCATTAACGACTCTTCCCTAATGTCATCCACAAGCTCCAATAAATCTATATGGGTCAGTTCAACAGTGTCAATAATCTCACCATCGAATATCATATTGAAAATGAACGTATCCGTTTCATTCTCATCGTAATCGGCTACGACCAGTTCCGTCACTGTGTCCATTTCTTCATCGAAAGGATCAAATTGCCATGTAACTTCCCCAATCACATCTGATCCGTATACATGGGTAATGATTTCAGCAACCAATTCCGATTCTTTGTCATATACATGGTATTCCACAAGATTTCTATACTCTCCAACAATGACTAGCTCGTACCCCATTTGCTGCCTTCGCTGCTCAATCATATGCAAACTTTCAGGTCCGTTCGTTCCCTCGATATCATCAAATCTGGTTTCGTCATCGTTCACCCATTCATAATCAGCATCCTCATCATCCAAATAGTAATTATTTGAGCTGTTATCCTCTTCCACCATCTCAGGTCCAATGGCATGATCGGTCGCGATCACAAAATCATAATCGCTATAGCTGACAACTACTTCGCACTTCGTAATAGCCAGTGCATCAATGACATTCTGAATGTACGACTGGACAAATTCATACACACTATTTTTGTCCTCTTGCGCAACGGACTGCCGCTCCAGATGAATCGAGCCCTTAAGTCGATCCGATTCCCTGTAGACTAGCGTTAACGTACCGACAAACTCCCCATTGTACATAATATCGCAGACTTCTCCGCCTGCCGTTTTCAGGTCGGGTCTAAGCATCATATCGGCCACGACTTTCTTCGCCTCCTCTACAGATCTAATAATTCTTCTGTAGATTGTCCCAATTTCGTCCAAAATATGAGCATACAGGATAAACGTCTATACACTTATGTCCTTCACTTCATATGCTATCCTATAGAGTCAAGAGGGAGGGATTCTCACATGTCTGCTGGACACAATAGCGTAGGTGCTATCTTGGTGCTTTTCATCTTGCTAGTTATCATCACTAGCGCATTTGTTCTTTAAGAATTTAAAAAAGCTGTTCCTTCATCATGATGATGGGGAACAGTCTTTTTTATTCGCTTTGTTGATTTAAACGCTGACGTTCGGCCTCAATCGCTGCGAGTTTTTTGCTTATTAGACCAGTCGTTCTTGGATGCTG